>JACRCY010000555.1 GCA_016218785.1 Deltaproteobacteria bacterium | reverse complement strand
CCGCGGGTTGCAGCGCGGCAATATGGGCGCCTCCTTGGCGGTCAAGCGGTCCTCCCATCGGTCTCACGAGCCGGCGCGGCGCTACTGGCCCACGCGTGGCGCGCCAGGACGTCGAACGCGAAGGCCGCCGCGAGTCCCGCCGTCGCAAGCCAAAGTGGCCACGCCGCGGGCTCGAACTGCCCCGTCAAGCGGTAGGAGTCGATGACCTCGTAGCTCAGGGGCGCGAGCGACGCCCACGCCACCACCAGCGCCGTCGGCGCGGTCGCCGTTGTCGAGGCCAGCGGCGCAAGGTACCAGGGGAAGGCAACGGGGCTGGCCACCAGCGGCGCCACGAGCGCGAACGGCAACCCGTGCTCGAACCCGCCGCGATGGGCTCGCCAGGCGCTCCACGCCAGGAGCACGACGAAGAGCGCGGCGGTCACGCCAATCGCAACCTGTGCGCCTGCCATCCGCTCCGTGAGGGCCACCGGAGTGCCGAAGCGCCAGCGCGCCATGAACTGGCCAAGAGAGCCGATGGCTGACCAGCCGAACGCCGCCGGGGCCGTGTAGCCGAGCGCCAGGACGACCGTCGCGCCGAACGTGGCGCGCGCGCCAGCGCGGCGGCCGCACGCCACCACGAGGGGCAGCAAGGCGACGAGGGGCAGCAGCTTGACGAGCGCGCCGACCCCGAGCAGCGCCCCGGCGCCGACGAACGCGCGCCGCCGAACCAGGAGCAGCGCTCCGAGCAGCGGCAGCGCGGAGACGAGGTCGAGGTGCGCCCCCACACCGCCCTCGAGCACCAACAGCGGAGACAGCGCCATGAGTGGCAACCATCGCTGCCCAGGCGTGTCGCGCGCCAACCGCTGGGCGAGGACGAGGGAGGTCACGCTCGCCGCGAGCACCATCGCCTTCCACAGCCACAGCCCTCCGATTGGTCCGCCGAGCGCGGCAAGCGCGAACAGCCCCATCGCGCCCGGCGGGTAGAGCGACGCGATGTCTCGATTGTCGGGCGGGAGTGGCCAGTGCGCCGCGCCGACGCCGCTGGGACTGGCCTGCCAGGGGTCGAGCCCCTCGAGCAGCAGGTGCCCGTCCCACAGGTAGCGATAGATGTCATTCGACGTGAAGGGCGGCGCGAGCGCTGCCGCGAGACGAGCCAGGACGCCCAGGCAAATGAGCCAGCGCACCGCTCGTCCGTCGGCCGGGAACCACCAGGTTGCCAACGCCCCCACGCCGGTCATCGCCATGTGGAGACCGATGTACGCCGTCCCTCGCGAGCCGTCGGGGAGCGCCGCGAGGTATGGGGCCACGCCAGCGAGCGCCACGAAGGCGACGCCGGCGGCGACGAAGCGCTTCACGGGCGGAGCAGGTCGTGGCGGGCGAGCAGCGAGAGGATTCTCGCGCTGGCTCCGAGGGTGCCGCGGAGCGTGCCGGAGATCTTCGAGCGCCCGACGCGGCGGCGGTACGTCACCGGGCGCTCCTGGTAGCGGAGACCAGCGCGCGCAGCGCGAATCTGCATCTCGACGGTCCACCCGTAGGTCCGGTCAGTCATCCCGAGGGCGAGCAGGGCGCGCAGTCGAATGGCGCGAAACGGGCCCAGGTCCGTCGCCGCGAGGCCGTACCTGCGCCGAAGCCAGAGCGCGGCGATCGCGTTCCCGACGCGCTGTTGTGGCGTCAGCGCGCCCAGCTCGACGACGCGCCGGCTCCCGACGACGAGGTCTGCGTGGCCATCCGCGATGGGCTCTACCAGCGAGGAGAGCTCGCCCGGCGCGTCGCTGCCGTCCGCGTCGAGGAAGACCACCACCTCGCAGCCCGGCCGGAGCGCGGCGAGGCCCGCGAGACACGCTTGCCCGTAGCCGCGCCGGGGCTCGACGACGACGCGAGCTCCGGCGGCCGCCGCCCGGAGCGCCGTCGCGTCACGACTCCCGTTGTCCACGACGATGACGTCCCGAACGAGGCGGCGGTCGAGGGCCGACACGACCTCGCCCACAGAGGCTTCTTCATCCAGCGCAGGGATGACGACGTCGGTCTGCATCTACTTCCCGTTGAGCGACCAGTCGTAGCTGCGGAACTCGAGCTCAGGCGCCTGCTCCGCCTGCGCTTGCGGTCCCGCGTATCGCTTGAGGAACGGCACGAGGCCAGGCCCGTCCCGCTCGAAGTCGTCGCGGTACCACTTGAAGATGGACGAGACCTTCCAGGTGGAGCCGTCGAGCTGGTTCTTCGACACGTCCCCGAGGAACCGCCGCCCTGCGTCGTCGAACTGGGCGGCGAGCTGGGAGGCCCGGTACGCCTCGTCGCGGAGCTCGGGGCACGACATCGAGGCGCAGACCAGGACGAAGTGCAGCCGCGCGTCGGGGAAGTCCTTGCGCAGGATCTCGTGCTCGACGTCATTGAGGGACAGCTCGCCGCTCTTGCCCGCGAGCCTGCCCAGGGGGATGAACTTCTCCCGCCACGCCGCGCCCGGGAGCAGGCCAATCTCCCTGATGCTCTTGACCGGGTAGTGGTCGAGGATGGCCTTGACGGTGAAGGCGTTGTACGCGTTCACCCAGAACGCCACCTTCTGTTCCCTCGTCCAGCCGGTGAAGTCCACCTTGCACACGGCGCCGAGCTCGTCGAGGTAGGCGGCGAGCTGCGCCGGAGCAGCATGGAGCGCCGCGTAGTCCACCACGCCAGCGCTCACCCGCTGGTGAAGCAGGGTGTTCCACCTGGAGTGCGCCTGGTCGAACGCTGGGCAGGCGGCGACTGCGGGGAACGCGGTGACGAGGCCGAGCGCGAGCAAGACGGTGCGGGTCATGCCGAACAGTCGTGGGAGGCGGCCAGGCGTTACGCCTGTAACGGCGGGCACCCAGGGCAGACGGTGTGCCCGTGAATGAGACGTGCCCACAGTGCGGCCGCGCCAGCGCGAGGAGCCTTCGTCCCCTCCTCCGGCGCGCGCTGGCCACCTCGGCCTTCGTCGGAACGCTCCTGGTGGCCATCAACCAGGGTGACGCGCTCCTGGCGGGGCACCTCGGCGCGTCGCTGTGGTGGCGACTCCCGCTGACATACGTCGTCCCCTTCTCGGTGTCGCTCCACGCCGGCTTCCTCGCGGCGCGCCGCTGACCTCACCGCACGTGCGCGTACCACCGCGCCAGCGACGCCGGAGAGACCCCCAGTCGGTACAGCGCGGGGAACACGTTGACGAGGGCGGTGAAGAACAAGGGCCTGACGACGAAGCGACGCCCTGAGACGCGCACGCGCGCCGGCACGCGGGCGATGGCGCCGAGCCGGTGCAACCGCAGCGAGAACTCGAGGTCCTCCATCAGCGGCTGCTCCGGGAAGCCTCCGAGGGCGTCGAACGCGGCGCGGCGGACGAAGGGCGCCTGGTCGCCGTAGGGGAGGCTCGTGTAGCGGCTCCTGAGGTCCGCCAGGTGCAGCAGCGGGCCCAGCCATGTCGGCCGGTCGGGCGCGGTCCACGTGCGGAAGGCGCCGCCCACGGTGTGCGGATCGACGAGCGCCGCCTCGATGTGCCTCGCCGCGTCGTCCGGCAGCCTGACGTCCGCGTGCAGAAACAGGAGCACGTCGCCCGACGCGGCCCGCGCGCCGGCGTTCATCTGCGAGGCACGCCCGCGAGGAGCGGCGACGACGCGCACCTCGGGCAGGCGCGGAACGCGAGGGACGGTCGCGTCGGCGCTGCCGCCGTCGGCGACGATGACCTCCGACACCCCGGCAAGCGAGGCCGTTCGCCGAACCTGGGCCTCGATGACCTCCTGCTCGTTCAGCGTAGGGATGATGACGGACAGTCGCATCGGGCTCATCCCAGCTTCAGGCTCGCGAGCGCGGCGGCCGTCCGTGGTGCGCAAAGGGTCCCTCGCGCCAGCTCGGCACGGAGGCGCGCGAGGCCCTGTGCGTCGTCGACGTCGAACCACTCCTCAATCGTGGTGACAGACAGGCCACGCTCGATGAGCCGGGCCGCGGTGGCGGAGAGGGTCGCCGGGGTGCTCCAGGGCAGCTCGATGAGGAGGCCCGGCTCGAGTCGTCGAAGCCCCAGGAGGTAGTAGCCGCCATCACTGGCGGGGCCGAGCACCGCGTCGGAGCGCAGCAGCGCTGCCTTGGCCGACTCCAACGCCGCGAGGGGGAGCCCCGGGCTGTCCGCGCCCACGGCGAGGACCCAGGGCGCAACCTCGAGGGCGCGCCTGGCGATCTGCTCCATCCTCGCGCCGAGATCGCCCTCGCCCTGGAGCCACACCTCCGCGTCGCCGAGGCCGAAGTCCTCCAGGTTGGGTGAAGTCGAGGCCAGCACGCGCCGAGCGCCGGGCAGACGACCGACGCCCTCCCACACGTCGTCGAAGAAGGCGCGCGCCAGCGCCGCGGCCGCATTTCCGCCGATGGTGGCCGCCAGGCGCGTCTTCACCTCGCCGGGCCTCGGCGGCTTCGCAAAGACCGCGATGATGCCCGCCCGCTCGTCCACGGTGTCTCCTGGCAGCCGCCTACAGTCTCACAGCGCGGCGGAGCGTTACGCAGTGAGAATTCGAGAGGCGCCGGAAACGGCATGGTAAGACGCGCCCAGTGAGCGGGACGCCTCATGCCAATGAGAACGACGCGGCGCTGATTGAGCGCCTCCTCGCCAAGGACGAGGCCGCGTTCATCGAGCTGGTCGAGAGACACCACACGGGGCTGTTGCGCGCGGCGCTGACGATGGTGCGCTCCCAGGCCTCAGCGGAAGAGGTCGTCCAGGAGACGTGGCGGGCATTCCTGGAGGCGCTCTCCAGCTTCGAGCGCCGCGCGTCGCTGAAGACGTTCCTGTTCCGGATTCTCGCCAACCAGGCGCGCACCCGGGCGGTGCGCGACCAGCGGACGAGCCCGATGTCCGAGCTCGAGGGCGATGACGAGTCGCCGCTCGTCGACCGGTTCGGCACTGCCGGGAACTGGCTCGCACCGCCTACGGCCTGGTCCGCGGAGACCGCCGACGCCATCCTCGCCAGGAAACAGGCCATGGAGGCGCTCCAACAGGCCATGACCCAGCTCCCTGAGCGCCAGCGCGCCGTCGTGCAGCTCCGCGACATCGACGGGCTCTCCGCCGAGGAGGTGTGCGAGCTGCTCGACGTGAGCGAGGTCCACCAGCGGGTCCTGCTGCACAGGGCGAGGACGAAGCTCCGCGCGGTCCTGGAGCAGCACTTCCGTGGGTGACGCATGCTGAGCTGCAGGGAGATCACCGAGCTCGTCACCGCGTACCTCGAGCGCGCGATGCCGCGTGAGCAGCAGCTCGCCTTCCTCAAACACATGCGCGAATGCCGCGTCTGCTGGCACTACCTCCGGCAGGTCCGCGCCACCGCGCGCGCGCTGGGTCGCGCCCCTGCGGCGCCGCCGCCGGCCGAGGTGAAGGCCGCGCTGCTCGCGCAGTTCCGCAGCTGGACCCCGGGAGTGAAGAAGGAATGAGCCAGGTGAAGGTCGGCATCATCGGCGGGACGGGGTTGGGCGAGGCGCTCGGCGCGCTCGGGGGCGACTCAGTCACGGTCGAGACGCCCTTCGGGCCCCCCGCGGCCCCCATCCGCGTGGCGCGCGTCGAAGGCGTCGAGGTCGCGCTGCTCTCGCGCCATGGCCTCGGCCACCGCGTCAACCCGACGCACGTCCCCTACCGCGCCAACGTCTTCGCGCTGAAGGCGCTGGGCGTCACCCACGTCATCGCGAGCGGCGCGACGGGCAGCCTCGACGAGCGCATCGCGCCCCGCCACCTCGTCATCGCTGACCAGGTCATCGACCGCACCTTTCGGCGGGTGAACACCTTCTTCGACGACTTCGCGGGCCACGTCGACTTCGCCTCGCCCTTCTGCCCGACGCTCCGGCGGCTCCTGACTGGGCAAGCCGGCGCCTGCTCGACGATGGTCCACCCGTCGGGGACCTACGTCTGCATCGAGGGCCCACAGCTCTCGTCGCAGGCCGAGAGCCACATGCACCGGCATCTCGGCGGGCACCTGGTAGGGATGACGGCGCTCCCCGAGGCGCGGCTGATGCGCGAGGCGGAGCTGTGCTACGCGCTCGTCGCGCTCCCGACGGACTACGACTGCTGGCGCGCCCGACCGGAGGACGCGGCCAATGTCGACGTCCTCTCCGAGGTCATCGCCAACCTGAAGGCCGCGACCGAGAATGGCCTCGCCTTGATTCGCAGCACCCTGCGCCACATCACCGACGCCCCGTGCACCTGCCAGAGGGCGCTCGCGAAGGGCATCTGGTCCTCACCCGAGACGATCGGCAGGGACGTGCGCCTCCGACTGGCGCCGCTGCTCGGGAAGTACCTGCCCGTCGGGTAGCGTCAGCGCGCCGTCGCGCCGCCGCAGCTCGAGCCGGCGCCCGCGGTGCAGCCGAAGCAATGGCGCCGCACGACGACGTCCCGCCTCGCGAGCGCCTCCGCGTCGAAGTCTCGGACGTGGCGCACCGGCCCTGAGACGTTCAGCGCCAGCATCTGGTTGAAGTCGCAGTCATAGAGCTGTCCGTCCCAGCTCACCGACAGCGTATCTCGACACATCACACCGGCGGCGGCGGCGGGGTTGAAGGCCGCCACCAGCTTCTCGAGGTACGCCTCCAGGTTGCCGGAGAGCTGCAGCCACTCGAGGTACCGGCTGATGGGCATGTTGGTGATGGTGAAGAGCGCGTCGAAGACGATGCCGTGATTCCTGGCGAGCTCGCGTTTCCACTCGGCCTCGAGGCTCACCTGGCTTCCCGGGAGGAACGCCCCCACGGGGTTGGTGACGAGGACGAGGCGCAGGCCGGACGTGCCGTCGCCGTAGCCCACGGTGTTGAGGCGCTTCAGCGCCGCGATGGAGCGCTCGAAGACGCCGTCGCCGCGCTGGCGGTCCGTGGAGAGCGCCCGGTAGTGCGGCAGCGAGCACACCACCTCGACGCGGTGCCGGGCGTAGAAGTCGATGAGGTCTCGGTGGGGTCCGGTCTCGAGGATGGTGAGGTTGGAGCGCACCATCACGTGGCGGCCGCGCGCGCGCAGCTGCTCGAGGAGCCACTGGAAGGAGGGGTTCATCTCGGGCGCGCCGCCGGTCAAGTCCACGGTCTGCGCGCCGCTGCGCTCGAGCGCGGCGAGGCACAGCTCCATCGTCTCCCGGGTCATCACCTCGGTCCGGTCCGGCCCCGCGTCGACGTGGCAGTGCCGGCAGGTCTGGTTGCACATCTTCCCGAGGTTGAGCTGCAGCGTCCGGAGCGCCGTCGGCTTGAGCGGCCACAGCCCCGCCCGGTCCAGGGCCGTGTGGAACTCCGTCGGCAACGGCGCCGCGTCGAGCGCCGCGAGCTGGCTCGCCGGCTCCGCCAGTGGCACGTGCCGCGACAGGAGGCTCGGCAGCGTCGACATGGCTACATTCCCACCTTGGTCGCGTGGTTGCGCATCTGCACGCCGTGCACGAGGCACGCGCCGCCGCGGATCGCCGCCGCCACGTGCACCGCCTCGGTCATCTGGTCGAGGTCGGCGCCCTTCTCGAGGCTGCCCGTCGAGTACGCGTCGATGCAGTAGGGGCACTGCACCGCGTGGGCGACGGCCAGGGCGATGAGCGCCTTCTCCCTCGCCGAGAGCGCGCCGTCGGCGAAGACGGCGCCGTACCAATCGAAGAACTTCTTCGCGAGCTCCGGCCGGTTCTCCCCGATGGTGGAGAACCTGGGGAGATCTGCGGCGTGGTAATACGAGTCGTCCATGGCGTGACCTTTCCTCGAGAGAACATCGGCGCACTGTGCGGCAGTCGGGGGGAGGGAGCCGCCGCAAGGCGCGCCCGCCGCTCTTACATCTTCGCGGCGACGACCGTGCCACCCTTGTCGGTGCGCTCCTTCGCCATCGAGCTGGACTGCGAGGCACAGCCAGCCGCGAACATCGAGGCGACGGCGGCGGCGATCAACGTACCCTTCATGGACCTCTTCATGTGTGCATCTCCTTGGTATTCGGGGAGAACTCCCGCGAGCACCGCCCGCGGCATCGGTACAGTCTCGGCGCCCGCGCGGCAGTTACACGGAATCGGCGGGCTCACCGCTTGCGGCGATGGCGAGCCCGTTCCACGCCGCGTCCAGCCGGGCGCCGAGACCGCCCCGCGCCGTCAGCCCGGGCAAGGCCGCGCCCTCGAGCTGGCCCCCCGCGTCAGGCCCGGCGCTCCTGCCGTGGCGATGAGGAGCAGCGCGAGCGCGACTCGAGTCATGGGGTTCTCCGGGGGCAGCAGTGTCCCGAGGGTGGCACGCGCTACACCACGCTGTAACGGACGGACGTCATGGCGGACAGCGAGTCCATGGTCCTGCATCCCGAAGTCCGCGCCTACCTGGAGCTCGAACGATCGACCCGGAGGACCAGGCTGCTCGTCCACGCCGGGGCGCTGTTCGCCGGTCTCGGCCCCGCGCTGGTCCTGCGCGGCCTGGCGCACGTGGGCTTCTCGGGCGTGGAGCTTCACGTCGCCGCCGCGTTCGAGTTGGTGGCGTGGGCGCTTCCGCTCCTGCTCTCGGCCGCCGTCGCGCGCGCCCTCTTGAACAGGTGGCGCAGCGGTGCCGGTCTGGCGCTCGCGGCTCGCATCGCTTCCCGGTATGGCGTGCCTCCGTCCGCGCTGTATGAGGCCCTTCACGCGAGGTAGCCCGTGCGACTCGTCCTCCTTTCCTTGGTCCTCGTGACCGGGTGTCACCGGGCGGCAGAGCCGACCGCCGTGCCGGCGGCGCGCTCAAAGCCGACGAGCGACGCGTCACCGGCGGCGCTCGGCACCCTCGCGCCAGGCACCGGCGTCCCTGTCGGCGAACGCGTGCCCGACGTGCGCGCGAAGGACCTCGAGGGTCGCGACGTCGCGCTCGCCGACCTGTACGCGCGTGGGCCCGTCCTCCTCGTGTTCTACCGCGGCGGTTGGTGCCCCTTCTGCAACTTCCAGATTCGTGCGCTGCCCGAGGGCGCCGGCCAGTTCACCGCGAGGGGCATCACGCTCGCGGCGGTGAGCGTCGACAGGCCTGACGAAGGCGCACGCACCCGGGCGCTGTACGCCTTGCCATTCCCTGTCTTGAGCGACCCGGACCTGGCCTTCGTCGAGGGCTTCCACGTCGCGAACCGAGTGGGCGAAGCCGAGCTGGCGCGCCTCAAGGCCTTCGGCATGGACCTCGAGGCCTCGTCGGGACGGCAGCACCGCGTCATCGCGATTCCGTCGATGTTCCTCATCGACCGCGGCGGCGTCGTCCGCTGGGCCCACTCGGACCCCGACTACAAGACGAGGCCGTCGGTCGCCCAGATCCTCGCGGCCCTCGACGCACTGCGTTGAGGGCGGGTGGCTTGCGTTCAGCGAGGACCAGGCACGGTCAACGACAACCCGACACTTGCCTGAATCGGGATGATCTCTCAGTATGCACGGTGCGTGAGGATCCAGCGCAACACGTCGAACGTCGAGTCCGAGCTGCGCGCAGCGGTCGCGTTGCGCACGTCACCGCCTTGAGCTGACCAAGGGCAGGCGCAGGTCGGTCGACCTCCGTCATGGCGACCTTCGGGAACAAGCCGCGGATGTCACGAGCGCGCAAGCCCGCTCACGCCCTCCTGGCTGCGCACCGCAGGTTCGGACGCGGCGAGACTCACCTGAGGGATGACACCCGCGAGGCGTGCGCGGCGTCAAAGAGGAACACCCGCACCGTAAACGCCACCAGGAGAGAAGATGAAACTTGGAAGGAACGACCCTTGTCACTGTGGATCAGGCCAGAAGTACAAGAAGTGCTGTGCGTCCAAGGACGACGGTGCGGAGTCGGCAAGGCGCTCCGGGGAGGCTGCGACCCGGGCCGTCGCCGCGACGGCAACCGCCGACCTGGGGACCTCATCCGCACCGCCACCTTCGGTAAGGGTGACGCAGCCAAAGGTGACGCAGGAGCGGGCGAAGGTGTCGACTCGACCTCCGCCCCCACGAGTGCCCCGTCGCGGGTTCTGATCCGAGGACACGATGAACGCCCTCACCGAAGATGAACGCGCGCACCTCCGCGGTCTGCTCGAGCTTGCAGAGGCCAGAGTAGACGCGGGACTGTCCGCCTCCACCCAGGAGGCGAAGCCCGTCGACCTCGAGCTCGCCATCGGGAGACTGAGCCGCGTGGACGCGATGCAGCACCAGCAGATGGCCAGGGCGCGGCGAGACCGCGTCGCAGCTCAGCTCGAACAGATCCGCTCGGCGCTGAGGCGATTCGACGCCGGGGCGTACGGGGCCTGCATCAGCTGCGGTGAGCCAATCGGCTACGCACGGCTGGTCGCGCGCCCCGAGGCGCTCAAGTGCCAGGCCTGTCAACTTGGGGAAGGCTGACGCGAGCCTCGGACCTGCACTGCGCGGCATTGGCTTCGGCGGAGTTGCTCACGCCCGGCGCCGGCACCTCACCGTACACCGCGCGCGGGCCGCGACCAGCCAGCATCAGCCCGGAACCAGCGGCCGGCGGCGGCCGGCGTTGTCCTCGACGAGGAGCACGTGCAGTCCGCCCCGCGCGCTCAGCCGCAGGAAGCCCTCCTTGTGGGTGAAGGCGTCGAGCCCCGAGAAGACGGAGCGCTTCTCGTTCGAGCGCAGCGCCTTCAAGTAGGCGTCGAGCCCGTCTTCGGTGAAATGCGGCGCGACGAGGATGGCGCCGGTCAGCTCGGCCGCGTCGGACCTCGCCTCCCTCGCGGCGATGACGCGCGCCACGAAGGCCTCCACGGTCGCGCGGTCTCCCACGGAGGCCCGCTCGATGACGTGATGAAGTCGCCCGCCCTTCCCGTAGGTCGCGGCGTCGAAGGACTCCGCCGGGCTCCTAACTCCCGGCAGGGAGTGGTGCAGGCGCACCTCGACGACCTCGCTCAACGGCTCGACGAGCGCCTTCCACCGGGCCGTGCGCCCGTACTGCTCGAACTGCGGCGCGAGGTCCACGAGCACCCAGCGCGCGAGGGCGAAGGCCGGGTCCCCATCGACCAACGCCTGCAGGGTCGAGTCCCCTCGCCGGAGCTGCCCCTTCGTCTTCTCCCGCGGCCGCAGTTGCAGCGCCTGCGCCTCGGCCAGCGAGTCCGACAAGAGCGAGCCCGACTCCCGATGCGCGGGCCGCACGACGTCCAGCTCGAGCTCGCGCAGCTGCTGCCTGAAGGTGTGCGAGGGGAACCGCACGCGGCGGTCCTCGACGCTGGCGACGGCGCCGCTCTTGGAAATCCACTCCTCCCACCGCCGCGCCTGGGCGAGTGCGGGCCACCCCGCGCTGAAGAGGTCGAGGACGCGCCGGCCCTTGCTGAAGAGCGAGAAGCCCAGCTGCCCGCCACGCGCGAAGCGCAGCGCGCCGTCGAAGCCCTCGGCGCCGAGCTTCCCGGCGAGCTGAGGCAGATCGGTGAAGCTCGAGTCGAGGCCCGAGAGGCGCGGCTCCGGCGGGAGGAGGAGCGACGCCAGGAGCGCGACGAGCCGCGGCTCGGTCCCCGACGGGACGGCGTGCAGGGTGGCGTCCACGGTGGCCGGTAACGCGTCGATGACCTCGTCACCGAAGCGGCCGGAGGCCGGGTCGAAGGCCGCGTAGATGATGCCGTCGCAGACCAGGAGGCACGCGCCGGGGACCTCGACGGCGCCACAGAAGGCGGCCGCGTGGAGCGGACGCTCGAGGAGGCGCTCCAGGAGCTGCGCGGTGGTCTGGCGCATGACGGGCGTCGCCGGCCACTGTCGGACGAGGCTTGCCACCATCGCGGCCGGGTTCGCGCCCTGCACGACGAGGCTCGGCACCCGGACGAGAGTCGCGCCCAGGTCGGCCGGCGACGAGGGTGCTGCGGCGCTGCGCGTGGGCGCCGAAACGGGATGGGCCGGCCCGCCCCCGAGGAAGGCCTGGAGCGCGGACGCCATCTCCTGCGCCGTGCTGAACCGCTCGTCCGGCCGCTTCGCGAGCGCGCGGAGAATGACGGAGTCGACCGCCGCCGGCAGCCCCGCAATCACCCTGCTGGGCGGCGCCGGCATGGTCGTCTGCACCCGGTGAATCAGCTCGTAAAGGGTCGGCGCCTCGAACGGCGGCCGCCCGACAAGGGCCTCGTAGAGGACGCCACCCAGGGCGTAGAGGTCGGCGCGGCAATCGACGGCCTGTCCGGCGAGCTGTTCGGGAGCGGCGTACTGCGGCGTGCCGAGGATCATGCCGGCCTGGGTGTGCGCCAGCGAGGAGCCCTGGACCCGCGCGATGCCGAAGTCGGTCACCTTGATGCGCCCGTCACGCGTCACCATCAGGTTGGCGGGCTTGATGTCGCGGTGGACGATGCCCGCCCCGTGCGCCGCGGCGAGCACGGAGAGCACCTGCAGGCCGAGGCGCGCCACCTGCTCGACGGGGTAGCGGTGCTTCTCGGCGATGAGCGCCTCGAGCGACCGGCCGTCGAGCCACTCCATCGCGATATACGGCGCGCGCCCTTCCATGCCGACCCGGTGCACGACGGTGGCGCCCGGGTGGGTGAGGGCCGCCGCGGCCCGCGCCTCCTGCAAGAAGCGCTGCGCCATGTCCTGCGCGTCCGCCGGCGCGAGCGCGGCGAGCAGCTCAGGCTTGATGACCTTGAGGGCGACGCGGCGGCCAAGCTCGAGGTCCTCGGCCTGGTACACGGCCCCCATCGCCCCCTCGCCAATCTTGCCGAGGACGCGGTACGGGAAGGTTGGCGTGGGAGCAGAGGGAGGGAACATGGCTGCCTCGGTCAGAAGAGGTGGAGACCCCAGTGGGCACCGGCGAGCGCCATGAACAAGCCGCCCATCGCGATCATCAGCTTGTCGTGAATGCAGAGGCCCTTCTTCGCCTTACAACCATCGATTGGACACATCACTGCCATGGTGCTTCTCCTTGTGTGCGTGGGGGTTCACTTCGCCGGCGCTGCGGGCTTCGGGCCGCGCTTGACGAACTCGAGCTCGAGCTGAATCTTCACGTCGTTGCCGACCAGCACGCCGTTGTTGGCGATGGCCATGTTCCAGACCAGGCCGAAGTCCTCACGGTTGATGGTGGTGGTCGCGACGGCGCCGCGGGTGGCGGCCTTGCTGAAGGGGTTCTGCACCTCGGGAGTCAACGTCGTCTCGAGGACGACGGACTTCGTGGTGCCGCGAATGGAGAGGTCCCCGGTGATGCGGAGCTTGTCGTCAGAGAGCTTCTCGACCTTCGTGGACTTGAAGGAGAGCGACGGGAACTTCTCGGCGTTGAAGAAGGCCTCGCTTCGGAGGTGGTCGTCGCGCTTCTGGTTCCTGGTGCTGAGCGCCGCTACGTCGACGGTCGCGTCGATCTTCGACTTCGTGAGGTCCTTCTCGTCGAGGTCGATGGTGCCCTTGACCTCGCCGAGGGTGCCGTGGACCTCCGAGACCATCATGTGCCGAACCGAGAAGTTGGCCGAGGCGTGCCCGGAGTCGATGTCCCAGGGAGCGGCGGAGGCGAGGCTGGAGAGCGAGAGAGCTGCGACGACGAGGAAGCGAGGCATGGGTGTGTGGCTCCTGAGGGTGGGTGGTGACTTCGAAGTGAACTGTCCGACGAGGGGCTCGGGCGTTACGCCAGAGGGCGGAGACGGGCGCGCGCTGGCGCCCGCCCCCGGGGGTCGCTACTTGATGGCCGTCGCGGCCAGGAAGTCGGTCTTCGCGGAGCCCTTGTGGCAGTCGATGCACATCTGCGTCTTGCCTGCCGGCGGGTCCGCCATCACCGTGCCGTCGAGCATGCGCATCTCGTAGTACCAGTCGTTATTCGCCGCGTCGTAGCCGGCCGGCTTCTTCACCATGACCGCGTACCCGTCGGCGGTGCCGTCGCTCGCCATGTCGAATTCCTTGATGGCGACCGTCCCCTCGGGAGCCGTGAACGAGCCGGCGGAGACGAGGCCCTTCATGTTGCTCGAGTACCAGGTCTGCTGCGAGCCATGCGGGCTGGCGCCCTTCACGCGCGCCTTCATGTTGGTGAAGAACAGCGAGTTGGTCTTGAAGTCGGCCTTGAACTCGCCGGGGCCAGGGCCAGCGCCTCCGCAGGCGGAGAGTGTCGTCACGGAGGCGAGGAGAAGGAGGAGTGTGCGCATCGTGGGCTGTTCCTTGGTTATGGGCCGGGCGGTGCGCCCGGCGCGCGCAAGTGTCTCGAAGCGAGCCGGCGCGTTACAGGCACGGCGGCACGGGGCCGCGAATTGGTGGTCGCGACGCGAGACGCTGTAACGTCCTTCGGGGTAGGGAGACTGTCGGGAGAGCAGGCGATGCCTGCCCGTCAGGTGCGTGAGTCATGCTGAGCTGCCGCGAAATCACCGAGCTGGCCACCGCCTACGCCGAGGGCGCGCTGCCGTTCGGCGAGAGGATGCGGTTCTTCATGCACATCTCCATGTGCAAGCACTGCCGGCTGTACGTGAAGCAGCTCCGGCTGACTGTGCGCGCCCTGGGCCACCTGCCCAGGCCGGTCGAGCCGCCCTCGCCGGAAGCGCGAGCGGCGCTCCTCAAGCAGTTCCGGAACTGGAAG
The DNA here is from genome assembly GCA_016218785.1 of Deltaproteobacteria bacterium. Lineage (GTDB taxonomy): Bacteria > Myxococcota_A > Polyangia > JACRCY01 > JACRCY01 > JACRCY01. Next base: position 4,335 of record JACRCY010000555.1, on the reverse strand, counting down.
TCGAAGGGTGACGGCGGGTGACGGTGATCAGCGTGGGCGCGGCGGAACCCGGCTGGCTTCCGAGGAGCGTGCTCCTCGTCTCGCCCGCGCCGGCCGCACCTGGCCAGCTGCTCCAGCCTGCCCCTGTCGTGCGCCTGCACCGCGGTGTTCGCGTGCATCGCGGAGCCGTGCACCACCGGCGGCAACACCCACGCCCGCTCGCGCTGAAGGAAGAGGAGGCGCGCGAGGTGTTGTGACTGCTGGCGCTGGACGAGCTCGCCGCGAAGCTGGGCGTGAAATGGGCCGAGCCCGCGCTATATGGTGCTTCCACCCGGAGGCACCATGGCGGCACGCGACAAGCACGGCTCGGGCCCGCCGCACGGCGGGGCGTTCTCCGTCATCGGCCAGCCGGCGCGCAAGCCCGACGGGCTGGCCAAGGCCACCGGCGAGGCGCTCTACACCGACGACCTCGCCCTGCCGGGCATGCTGCACGCGAAGACGCTGCGCAGCACCGTGCCCCACGCCCGCCTGAAGCGCGTCGACGTGTCGAGGGCGCGCGCCCTGCCCGGCGTGCTGGCGGTCATCACCGGGGCCGACCTGCCGGAGAAGTACGGCGTCATTCCCTGGACGCAGGACGAGACGGCGTTGGCGGTGGACAAGGTGCGCTTCATCGGCGACCCGGTGGCCGCGGTGGCCGCGGTGGACGAAGACACCGCCGTCGACGCGCTGGAGCTGATCGAGGTGGAGTACGAGCCGCTGCACGCCTTCCTCGATCCCCGCGAGGCGCTGAGCCGCGCCGAGCCCCGCATCCACGAGGACAAGAAGGACAACGTCACCAAGCACGTGCGCCTCGAGTTCGGCGACGTCGACGGGGGGCTCGCGAAGGCCGACGTCGTCGTCGAGGGCGAGTACTCCTTCCAGGGCACCACCCACGCCGCCATCGAGCCGCACTGCGCGGTGGCGCGGGTGTCCGGCGACGGGCTCCTCACCGTGTGGAGCTCGACCCAGATCACCCACTACCTGCACCGCGCGCTGGCGAAGGTGCTGGGGCTGCCCGAGGCGCGCATTCGCGTGGTGCAGCCGGCCCTGGGCGGCGCTTTCGGGGGCAAGTCCGACCCGTTCAGCCTCGAGTTCTGCGTGGCGAAGCTGGCGCTCTTGACCGGCCGCCCGGTGAAGATGTTGTGGACGCGCGAAGAGGTCTTCTACTCGCACCGCGGCCGCCACCCGATGCAGATGAAGTACCGCACCGGCGCCACGAAGGACGGGAAGCTCACCTCGGTCGACGCGAAGATCCTCATCGACGGCGGCGCCTACACCAGCTTCGGCCTGGTGACGACGTACTACGCCGGCCAGTTGCTCACCGGGCCGTACGACTTCCCCGCCTACCGCTTCGACTCCACGCGCGTCTTCACCAACAAGCCCCCGTGCGGGCCCAAGCGCGGCCACGGCTCGGTGCAGCCCCGCTTCGCCTTCGAGGTGCAGCTGGACGAGGTGGCCGAGAAGCTCGCGCTGGATCCGATCGAGATCCGCCGCAAGAACTACCAGGGCGCCTTCACCACCACCGTCAACGGCCAGCGCATCACCTCCTCGGGCTTCGGCCAGTGCCTCGACGCGGTGGAGAAGGCCAGCCACTGGAAGGCGCGCCACGGGCGGCTGCCCTTCGGCCACGGCCTCGGCGTGGCGGGCTCGATGTACATCTCGGGCACCAACTACCCGGTGTACCCGAACGAGCTGCCGCAGGCGGGCATTCAGCTCAAGGTGGACCGCTCGGGCCTCATCACCGTCTTCACCGGCGGCAACGACATCGGCCAGGGCTCCAACACCGTGGTGCGCGCCATCGTCGCCGAGGAGCTGGGCGTCGAGCTGGACGCGGTGCGCGTGGTGGCGGCGGACACCGATCTCTGCCCGGTGGACCTGGGCGCGTACTCCAGCCGGGTGACGTTCATGGTGGGCAACGCCTGCATCGACGCCTGCCGCAAGATGCGCGCGCAGGTGACGCAGGCGCTGGCGGAGAAGTGGGGCGTCGAGCCGTCGCGAGTCGCGCTGGTGAAGGGCGAGGCGCTCGAGGCCGGCGGCGAGGAGCGCAGGCTGCCCGTGCGCGAGGCCTTCCAGCTCGCCGAGGCCCGCTTCGACACCCTGGGGGCGACGGGCTCGTACAACACGCCGAAGCTGGGCGGCGACTACCGCGGCGGCACCATCGGCGCGTCGCCGGCGTACTCCTTCACCGCCCACGTGGCGGAGGTAGTGGTGGACCTGGAGACGGGGCGCGTCAGTCCCGAGCGGATCTGGGTGGCCCACGACTGCGGCCGGGCGCTCAACCCCGTCATCGTCGCCGGGCAGATGGAGGGCAGCGCGTACATGGGCGCCGCCGAGGCGGTGCTCGAGGAGCACCAGATCGATCACCGCGGCCTCGTCGTGGGGCCCAACCTGCTCGACTACCCGATCCCCACCTCCCTCGACACGCCGGAGCTGCACTCGCTAATCGTCGAGAGCGTGGATCCCGAAGGGCCCTACGGCGCCAAGGAGGCCGGCGAGGGGCCGCTGCACCCGGCCATCCCCGCCATCGCCAACGCGGTGTTCGACGCGGTGGGGATCCGCCTGAGGGAGCTGCCGCTGACGCCGGCGCGCGTGCTGAAGGCGCTCAAGGAGAAGCGGGCGCGGGACGACGCGGCGGGCCTGAAGGTCGCGGGGGGCAAGTAGATGCTGCGCCTGCCCCGCTTCGACGTGCAGGAGCCGGCCAGCGTCGCCGAGGCGCTGGAGGCGCTCGCCCGCCACGGCGACCGGGCGAAGGTCATCGCCGGCGGCACTGATCTCCTGCCCAACCTGAAGCACCGCCTCGCCGCGCCGGCCGTGCTGGTGAGCCTCGCGCGCCTCGACGAGCTCAAGGCGGTGCGGGTGGAGGCCGACGGGACGCTGGTGCTGGGCGCGATGGTGTCGCTCGACGCCGCGGGCGCGCACGCCGAGGTGCTGCGGCGCGCGCCGGCGCTGGCCCTGGCCGCGCGGCAGGTGTCGGGGCCGCAGCTGCGCCGCATGGGCACCGTGGGCGGCAACGTGCTGCTGGACACCCGGTGCCGCTACATCAACCAGACGCACTTCTGGCGCAAGGCGCTGGGCTTCTGCCTCAAGAAGGACGGCACGGTGTGCCACGTCGTCTCCGGCGGCAGCCGCTGCGTCGCGGCGGCCAGCAACGACACCGCCCCGGCGCTGCTGACGCTGGGCGCGTCGCTCTCGCTGCGCCGCGCGGACGGCGAGCGCACCGTGAAGGTGGAGGACTTCTTTCACGCCGACGGCACCGCCAACACCAGGCTCGCGCCGGGAGAACTGCTGGTGGCGGTGCGGGTACCGGCGCAGCGGGCCGGCCACCGCGGCGCGTACGTGAAGCTGCGCAGCCGCGAGTCGATCGACTTCCCGCAGCTGGGCGTGGCGGCGCGGGTGGACGTGGAGGGCGGCGCGGTGGTGGACGCCGACGTCGCGCTGGTGGCGCTGCAGGCGCGGCCCGTGCGCCTCAAGGGCGTGGCCGACCTGCTGCGCGGCCGGCGCGAGGGCGAGGCGGCGCTGGAGACGGCCATCGAGCAGGCCGGCGCGCGCGCGTACCAGCAGTGCCACCCGATGCCCAACGTGCCCGGAGATCACGAGTACCGCCACGAGATGGTGCCGGTCTACGTGCGGCGGGCGCTGAAGGCGGCCCTCGGGAGCGCGTGAGCATGGGCCGGGCAAAGGCGCCGGTGGCGGCGGCGGGCCAGCGCGACGGGCGATGGGCGCAGGTGAGCCTCACGCGCGTCGAGGGCCTCGTGCTGGCAGCCGGGCACTCGTCGAGGGCGGGCGGGCCGAAGGCGCTGGCCCGGCTCGACGGCAGGACGCTGCTCGCGCGCGCGGTGGAGACGCTGCGCGCCGGCGGCTGTGCGGAGGTGACGGTGGTGGTGGGCGCGGCCCCGGGCGCGCACACGAATGAGCTCGAGGCGGTGGCCTCGGGCGCGCGGGTGGTGCGGAACGAGGCGGTGGACCGGGGCATGCTCTGGTCCCTGCAGCTGGGCCTGCGCGCCGCGCAGCCGCGGGCGCCGGACGCGGTGGTGGTGTCGCTGGTCGATCACCCGCATGTCACCGCGGACACGGTGCGGGCGCTGCTCGGGCGCCTCGGTGGCGCGGCGCTGGCGCGGCCCACGTTGCGCGGCGAGCGCGGGCACCCGTTCGTGCTGGGCGCGCAGGCGCTGGACCCGGTGCTGGCGGCGGCGGCGGCGGGCCGTGACGTCGTCACCGTCGAGGGCCTGGCGCCGCTGCACCGCAAGGCCGGCGGCCAGGGCGTGGACCCGGTGCAGGACGCGTTCGACAAGAGCGGCGCCCTGCAGTGCGGGTTCT
>JACRCY010000056.1 GCA_016218785.1 Deltaproteobacteria bacterium | reverse complement strand
GCGAGCGACCGGGCCAGCCGTATCCGCCGCTCGTCCGGCGGACCGAGCTCCTCGATCCCCCGGAGCTTCACCCCCGGGACGGTCACGGGGCCGTCCCGGACGAGCCGTTCGACCACCCGCGCGACGGTCCCGGCGATCGGGGAGAGGGAGCGCGCCGGCGCGGCGGCGCGGGCCTCCGGCGCCGGCCGCGGCGCGTCCGCGATGCGGGCGATCACCTCCTGCAGCAGCGCCATCCGGGAGCAGGGTGGCCGCGCCGCCTCCATGACGTCGAGCAGGGCGCGCGCGACCTCGAGCGGCGTGGTCCTCGCCCGCCGCTTCGCCTCGCGGTACGGTCTCTCGATCAGCGGGAACTCGGGGTCGTCCCGGAAGAAGGCGCAGTCCTCGCCCTCGCGCTCGGCGGCGCAGACGCGGACGACCATGGCGAAGTAGTCGGCGACCTTCGGGTCCCGGAATCGCCAAGGGATCAGGTGGCCGACCTCGGTCTCGTTGAGGAAGACACCGTAGAACTGCCCCCGATCGGGGAAGCGCTCGACCAGGAGGTCACCGGCCTGCTGCGCCAGGCGGTACATGGGCTCCATCTCCTGGATGTCGAGCGTCGAGTACAGCCAGTAGCCCGTGGGGGAGAAGCGGCGTGCCGCGGCGCACTCCAGGTTGAACCGGAGGTCCGCCGGCGTGGTCCAGGGCGTGAACAGGATGAAGCCCAGCTCGATCTCGTCGCGGCCCGCCTTGAAGGGCATGAAGACGCCCGGGTACTCGACCTCCCACCGCCGCGCCAGGGCCAGGAACTCGTCCACCTGGTCCAGCGTGATCCCCTTGTTGAGGCGCGTGTTCTCCGTCTCCGAGAAGTTCTCGACCCCCATGCTGAGGATGCGGACCTCGTGGCCCGCCCCGGCCAGCGCCGGCAGCACCCGCTCCAGCCGCTCGCGCGCGTGCAGCACCTCGTCGATCCGGGGATTGAACATGAGCACCGACGGCGGCAGCCCGAGACGGAGGACGAGCGCCGCGACCTCGTCGATCCGCCGAAAGGCGCGGTAGTCGAAGAACTCGTAGATGCCCCGGGTCTCCCCGCCCGGGCTGGCGGTCTCGAGGATCCGGCGGAACTGGCGCTCCCACAGCGCCAGGGGGTCGACTCTCCAGGGCGTGTAGGGTGGCATCGTGGCGCTCATGCAGAACGAGCAGCCACGGTGGCTCCGGAACCGGCCCAGGTCCACGCCCGCGAAGCAGCGGTTCTTCACCAGGCCGCGCCGGTTGCCGCAGAGCCCCCCGCTGACGATGCTGACGGGCGACTCCGACGTCAGGGCCGCGGCGTTGGCCATCACCGCGGCGTAGTCGGGGGCGACGTGCGGGACGAGGTGACGTCGGGCGAGGACGGGGTCCTTCACCCCCAGCCAGTCGAGGAACCACGCACCGCGGCCGAGGTAGTCGCGCCGGTCGGGATCGGCGGAGATGAGCGCGTGCGGCCGCGCCATGCCGGTCGCCTCGGGGGATCCGAAGATCAGATCGCTCACCGTCGGCATCACCAGCTGCTCGGGCGGCGGCGTGCGGGCGTCCAGGAGCGCGCTGACGGGCGCGCCGAGCAGGTCGCTGGTCACCACGTGGGTGGGGCAGAACGAGTCCAGGTGCCGGGCCAGCGTCCGGAGGTCCTCGTCGGCCAGCCGGGCGCGCAGCATCCGTCCGCCGTAGCCCTCGGCCGCCGGCGCCAGCGTCCCCCCGAAGCAGACCCGGAGCGCCTCGTGCCCGCACTCCTGGGCCAGGCCCTTGAGGAACGGGAAGAGCATGCCCTTCTCGTTCCGGCGCAGAGCGCCCGGGAAGAACTCGATGAGCATCAGGCGCTTCGTCGCCGCCTGCCGCAGCCGCCCCGCCCTCCGCTGCGATCTCCGCGGGACCATCGTCCCACTCACCTTGGCAGAAAGGTCCCCGTCAGGCAAGCAGTGCAGGGACCAGTCACATCAGCGGAGCCCTGGGTCGGCGGGCCAAGGAGTGCTACGCTGACAGCACGGCGCACGGGGAGACGGCCGATGAAGACTGCTCCGCTCCAGGTGGACGCGTGAAGCCGCAGCGCCTGGTTCTCGATCAACGGATCAGCACCAGCAGGCTGCGCCGACCGTTCCCCTTCGCGGAGCCCGCCGCCCACGTGACCAGGTTCTTCGAGCGCGTCGGCGGCATGTCGTCGATCTTCGTCGGCAACATCTGCAACCAGCGCTGCATCTACTGCGACACCCCGCGCGAGCCGGTCACGAGCCTGACCCCGGAGGACGCCCGCGCCCGGGTCGACCGGATGGCCGAGCTCGGCATCCGTCGGCTGATGTTCGTGGGCGGTGAGCCCACCATCTGGCGCGACCTCCCCGCGCTGATCGGGCACGCGCGCGCCCGGGGCATCCCCGACGTCTTCATCGCCACCAACGGCCTGATGCTCTCGTACGAGCGGTACCTGCGCCGCCTGCTCGACGCGGGCCTGACGGGCCTCGAGCTCTCGTTCGACGATTTCGACGCGGCGACCCAGCGCACGCTGAGCGCCAACGACCAGGCCGACGTGCTGCTCGACCAGGCGGTCGAGCACCTGCTGCCGCACCGCGACCTGTTCCTGTTCTTCCTCGCCGTCGTCACCCGCGTCAACCGGAGGCACCTGCCCGCCTACCTCGACAGACTGGCGGCGCTCGGCGCACGACGCGGCGCGCCGATCCCAGCCATCTTCACCCACCTCAAGCCGATCACGTTCGCCTACGAGAACCGCGACCTGCTGGTGGAGCCCATCGGCGCGGCCGCCGCGGCCATCGTCGCGGCCGTCAGGCTCGGCCTCGAGCGCGGGCTGCCGATCATCCACAAGGAGCTGCCGCCCTGCCAGACGCCGGGGTACGAGGCCTACGCCTGGGAGGCCAACCTCGTGGAGTACTGCGTCGACCTGGGCGCGGCGGAGCTGGCGTCGGTGCAGAGCCCCATGCTCGCCAAGGGCCCGCGCTGCGGCGAGTGCTGCCATGACGACATCTGCGTCGGCGTCTACCGCAACTACGTCGACCAGTTCGGCTGGGGCGAGTTCCACCCGGTCACGCGCCCGTCGCCGGGCGAGCGCTGAGCCGCGCATGGCCGCCGTCTCGCAGCCGGTCGCCGGCACGGCCGCCACTCCGGGACCGGAGTGGGCGGTGGGCGCGGGGGTCCGGGAGATCAGGGCCGCCGAGGCCGCGGGCTCCCTGCGGCCGGTGGACGGCGGCTGGTCGACGACCCTCGCCAGCGGCGAGTCGGTGCTGTTCAGGAGGCTCTATGCGGGGGCCGAGTTCTGTCGGCACCTGATCCCGAGCCGGGCGCAGTGGACCGCCGTCCTGGCCCTGGCCCGGCGGCGCCGCGTCCCCGTCACGCTGCGGACCCCGCCGGTGACGGAAGAGGCCCTCGCTCGCCTCGCGATCGTGCTGCGCGCGCTCTCGGGCGTGCAGGGCGCCGAGGTGGTGGCCAACGACTGGGGCACGCTGCGGCTGGTGCACCGACGGTTTCCGGGCCTGAGACCGATCCTGGGGCGATGCCTCCGTCGGCAGAAGAAGGACCCCCGGGTCGGGGAGCTCGCGATGTCGGGCGCCATGTCCCCGGAGACCTTGGACCTGCTCGCCCGCTGGGGAGTCGATCTGGTCGAAGCCGACTGCCTGCCCGACGATGCGTCCCCCATCGCCCTGGCGCTGCATCTTCCCTTCGCGTTCGTGGCCAGCGGGAGCCTGTGCCTGTTGAGCGGGCTGGGCCGCCCGGTGGAGGAGAAGTTCCGCCCCGACCGGCCCTGTCGGGCCCCCTGTCGCGGCCGCGCCGTGAGGCTCCACCACCCCGCGTGCCGCGCTCCGCTCCTCCTCCGGGAGAACACCTTCTTCGCGGCGCGCGGTGTCGGCGGACCGCCGCTGGCCCGGCCGGACGTCGCCCGGCTCGTCTACGACCTCGACACGGACGTCGACCGTTCGTTCCTCCGCCCTGGCCCGGTGGGTCGCCCATGAAGATCGTGACCGGCCTCGCGACGGCGCAGGAGGTGGAGCCCCTGATCGAGGCCGGAGCCGACGAGCTCTTCTGCGGCGTCGTGCCCGAGGCCTTCGTGGACGGGCTCGGGCGATCCCGGCTGAACCGTCGCTACGAGCCGGGCGCCAACTTCGCCGACCTCGCCGAGCTCGCGGGCGTCGTGAAGCGCGCCGCCGCGAAGAACGTCCCGGTGGCCGTGACGCTCAACGAGCATGCCTACGCCCCGGCGCTGATCCCGACCCTGGTGGAGCTGGCCGGTACGCTGGTGGCCGCGGGCGCTCGCGCCCTGATCGTCACCGACCTCGCGCTGATCCTCGCGATCCGGCGCGCCGGCATAGCCGTCGACCTCCACCTCTCCAGCGTGGCCACCTGCTACAACTCCGAGGCCGCCGCCTTCTTCGCCGATATCGGCATCCAGCGCGTGATCCTCCCGCGGTACCTGTCGACCCGGCAGATAGCCCGCCTGTGCGCGGCGGGCGTGCCCGTGGACTACGAAGTCTTCGTCATCAACGACGGGTGCGGCTTCGAGGAGGGCCTCTGCCTGAACGTGCACCGACCTTTCGGGCCGATGTGTCAGATGGACTGGCGCCCGGAGGTCGGGCCGGAGCCGGTTGCGGGGTGGGAGGAGAACTGGAGGGCCTACCGGCACCTCATGGGCCTCCTCGACCATCCCGGCGGCACGGTCTCGCCCCAGGGCATCCCCAACGGCCCGTGCGGCGTGTGCGCCCTCGCCGGCCTGAAGGCCGCGGGCGTCGGCTACGTCAAGGTGCCGGGGCGGGAGTACTCGACCGCGCTCCGGCTCGGCGGCTTGAGACTCGTGCGGACGGTGCTGGACTGGGTCGAGGGGGGCGACCCCGCGGAGGTCGTCGCCGAGCGCGCCCGAGCCTTGAAGGACACCCCCCTCCTGTGCGACAGCACGTACCTGTGCTACTTCCGCGACGACCTCGCGCGCGCGAAGCCGGGCCGCTCGCGGCCCCGACGGGTCACGCTCGACGATCTCGCGGCGGCGGCTCGCTTCCAGGCCCCTGCGCGGGACGCGGTGCCGGTCCCGGACGGTTCGCTCGCGGGCGGCGCGGCCCCGCCTCCCGCCGCGGCAGGGACGAAACCCGACGCCGGCGACCCCGACGGTGCGCGCCTGCTCGGCATGGCGGAAGCCCTCGCCGGCAAGGGTATCGACCTGCGGTGGGCCGGCGACCGTCTGGAGCTCGTCTTCCCGGACGACGCCCAGCCCGACGGCACCTCCCGCGTCACCGTGGCCAAGGTCGACCGGGCCGCGAGCTGCTACGCGCGGAGTGGGAACCTCGGCCTGTCGTATGCGGGGACGGCGCTGACGCCGCGGATCGCCCGGCTCATCGCGAACCTCGTCGGCTGGCTCCAGCGCCCGCGCGCCTGAGGCTCCCGGCGACGGGGAACGCCCGGCGCGGCCGTGCCTTGCGACGTCTCGGTCGGGGCGTATACTTCCGGGACATGGCCAGGAACGCCGACGAGAGTTCCTGCCCCCCCGGGGAGCGTGGCGTCGAGTCGAGGGGCCCGGGGCCCGACCTGCCGCCCCCCATCCCCCTGCTGGCCATGAACGGGAGCCTCGACCGCCTGCCGCACGACGCCGCGGTGCGGGCCGCCGTCGAGCTGCTGTGCCGGGGCAGCCCCATCATCCGGACCGGCAGCGCCTGTGATCTCTCGTGCGTCTACTGCTGCGTGGGCGCCGACGGCCCGCCGCTGCAGCCGGAGGCGTCGCTCTGCCGGCTCGTCGACGGGCTGGCCCGGCTCGGCCACCGCGGCATCGGCTACATGGGGGGCGAGCCGGCGATCCACCCCGCGTTCGAGCGCGTCGTCCGCCACGCGAAATCGCGCGGCTTCACGTGCCAGATGCTGTGCACCAACGGCATCAAGCTGCACGACGGCGACTTCGCGGCCCGCCTCTTCGACGCGGGCATCAACGCGGTCTGCACCTCGCTCGACGCGTTCGACCCGAAGGTCCAGGAGCCGCTCTACGGCGGCCGCGCCTCCCTCAGCAAGGCGCTGGCCGGGCTGCACCACGCCCTCGCGGCGCCGCCGGTCGAGGTGCTGGTGTCGGCGGTCATCACCGCGCAGAACGCCAGGCTCCTGCCGGGCTACATGGAGGAGGTCGACAAGCTGCAGGTCCGCTACCAGAAGCCCGTCGGCGTCATGCTGTGCGTGCTGCAGAAGCCCGCCCGGGAGGGCCCGGAGCAGCGGGCCCTGACGCTGAGCATGCCCGAGGCGGCGAAGCTCACCGTCAAGGCGCTCCAGCGGGCGTGCAAGGTGGGCGTGGCCGCCTTCACGTTCGGCTTCCCGCCGTGCCTGCTCCCTGGCCACGAGCAGCACGTCGCGGAGCTGTACGCGGCCGAGTGGAAGGTGGACATCGACAGCGGTACGGTGGAGCGCTCGCAGCTGCGCGACGCCGCCGCCTACTGGTCGAAGTGCGCGATCTGCCCTCACGGGCTCTACTGCCCGGGGGTGCTGGAGCAATACGCCGACGCCAAGGTCCAGTCGCTCGTCGCCGCGTGGGAGCCCGTCGCCAGTGAAGAAGCGCGCCCGTAGCACCAAGACCCCCGGCGTGTTCATGTGCACCAGGGAGCCGGGGTGCCCGATCAACCTGTCCCTCGCCACGCGGCTCCACAACTACGTGGTGCAGAACAAGTGGGAGTTCCGGGACATCGAGGCGGCGGACTACATCATCATCGTCGCCTGCAGCACGCTCCCGGAGTGGCGGCAGTCGGTGAAGGCCGCGGCCGAGTACTTCGCGCAGCGCTATCCATCGAAGCAGGTCGTCGTCACCTGCTGCTTCGCGAAGCGGGACGCGGTCGAGGCGCCCAACCTGGTCTACATCCCGCTGGAGAAGGCCGACGAGTTCGACGCGATCTTCCACCCCACCGTCCCGCTGCGCCGCATCCCGTCCGGGGCCACCGTCGAGGACAATCGCGAGGTGAAGGCACTCGGCGCCGGCCGGGCCGCGGCCACCCGGCCGTTCAACGTCATGGTCGCGGCGGGGTGTCTGAACCACTGCGCGTTCTGCATCGGCAAGAGCGTGTTCGCCACGGTCAAGAGCGTGCCGCTCGACGAGATCGTGTCCCAGTGCCAGGAGGGGCTGCGCCAGGGGTACACCAACTTCGTCATCGGGGCCTCGGACGTCGGCTCGTACGGCCACGACCTGGGCTGCGACGTGACGGATCTCTTCGACGCGCTGTTCACGAAGGCGTTCGCGGGCCGATCGGATCTCATCGTCGGGTTCAAGGGCTTCGAGCCCTCGCGGTTCATCAGGTACTTCGATCGGCTCAAGGCCACCTTCGAGTCGGGCCGGGTGAGCTGGCTCTGCCTGCCCGTCCAGTCCGGCAGCGACAGCGTGCTGCGCAGCATGAATCGGAAGTACAAGATCGCGGACGTGATCAAGGTCATCAAGGAGCTGCGGCAGGTGGCGCCCGCCCTGCGGATCGAGACCGACCTCATCATCTGCTTCCCGACCGAGACGGCGGCGGACTTCGAAGCGTCGATGAGGATGCTCGAGTACTTCGACCACGTGCAGATGCTGCCGTTCGAGCTGCACGACGACACGAAGGCCGCCACGCTGAAGCGGGTCTTCACCGACGAGGAGGCGGAGCGCCGGCGCCGGGTGATGGAGTCCCTCCAGCAGAACCAGGCCGAGCACGAGCGCCCGGAGTGCCGCTCGCGGATCGACATCAGCCTGCCCTCGCCGCTCGGCGGCCAGGGGTTCGCCGTCCTCGAGGTGCCGAAGTGACCCGTGCGCCCGGGCCCGAGGGGCGCGGCGGCCAGGGGAAGCCGCGCTCCGTCTTCCTCTGCAGCCGGCAGCTCGGCTGCCCGGCCAACCTCGACCTCGCCACGCAGCTCCACAACTACGTGGTGGAGAACCGCTGGGCGTTCACGGACGCCGAGTCGGCGGACTGCATCATCCTGGTCTCCTGCAGCATCCTCGTGGAGTACCGGCGCGGGGTCGTGGCCACGGTGGAGTACCTCGTGCGGCGCCACCCGAAGAAGCGGATCATCGTCACGGGCTGCTTCGTCGAGGAGGACCTGGTCGACGCGCCCAACGTGACCTACGTCGCCATGTCGCGGCGGGACGACTTCGACGCGCTGTTCGAGCCCGCCGTCCGGCTGCGCGACGTGTCGCCGGTCAGCACGGCCGAGGAGGACCAGGAGGTCCGGTCGCTGGGCAACGAGAAGGCGGTCTTCGACCGGCCGTACAGCGTGCTGGTGGCGACCGGCTGTCTGAGCCGCTGCCACTACTGCCTGGAGAAGAACCTCTTCCCCAAGGTCCACAGCGTGCCGCTCGCCGAGGTCGTGGCACGGTGCCGGGAGGGGGTGCGCAAGGGGTACAAGAACTTCCTCATCGGGGCGACCGACGTCTGCTCGTACGGCCACGACCTGGGCTGCGACGTCACGGACCTCTTCGCCGCCCTCTTCTCCGGGCCGTTCAAGGGACGGCCCGACCTCGGCGTGGGGCTCAAGGCGCTCGAGCCGTCACGGTTCATCAAGCACTTCCCGCGGCTCAAGCCGTACTTCGAGAAGTGCCGGATCGACTGGATCTACCTGCCCATCGAATCCGGCAGTGACCGCGTGCTCAAGACCATGAACCGGAAGTACCGCGTCGCGGACTTCCTGCGGGTCGTCAGGGAGCTGCGGCAGGCGGCGCCGAAGCTGCGGATCGAGACCGACTTCGTGATCGCCTACCCCACCGAGACCCGAGAGGAGTTCGAGGCCTCGCTGAAGCTGGTCGAGCTCTTCGACCACTGGAACCTGGTGGTCTTCGGCCGGCACGAGAACACCCGGGCCTTCACCATGAAGGACGAGTTCGGCCCCGAGGAGCGGGCCCGCCGCTGCGAGATCGTGCGCTCGATGTCCGCGCAGGCGGTGCGGAGCTACCGGCCGGAGTGCCGCACCTTGCAGTGGGTCGAGCTGCCGGCGGAGGTGAGCGAGCCCGAGATCGCCGTCCTCTCGAAGCAGCTGGCGGGCAAGCGACTGTAGGCCACGTCTGGCCTAGCGCTTGAGCACCCGCGACATGAGGAGTCGCAGCTCGGCGATGACCCGGTCGAACTGGCGGAGCACGGCTTCCGCGGGCACGTCGCCGACCAGCCGGTAGCTCCAGGCCACCCCGTCCAGCTCGCGGTAGCTCCGCGCGCCGGGCTGCGCCCGGCGGGCCTCCACCACCAGGTCGCCCCCCGGCGTCTTCACCCTCGCCACCAGCGCCTCCTCGTCGAGCGTGGCGCGGTCGAGGCGCCACTGGCCACCGCTGGCCTGCTCGACGGCGACCTCCAGCGCGCGCTCGAGCGCCCGCGGGAGCCTGGCCACGGCGCCCGGCGGACGGGCCTCGACGCTACCGGACGAGCCGCCCGGTGGCGGGCCCTCCCCGGAGCGCTGCCCGCGTCCCGGCGAGCCGGCCGGCGCCACGCGGTGCCCGCCCGATGGGGCGAAGAACTCCCAGGAGAAGGCCGCGATCCGCCCGCCGAGCTCCCGGGCCCTGTCGTCCAGCCGGGCGCGCGTCTCCCGGAGCGTCTCCTCGGGCCAGCCGGCGCACGAGATCATCCGCAGCGTGTCCTCCTCGAAGCGCAGGTTGGCCTCCGGCATGCCGGGCCGCCGGAACGTGTCGGGCAGCACCAGGCAGTGGCTGATCAGCACCGAGAAGCGCCGGTCGATCAACCGATCCACCCCCTCGAGGAAGGCGCGTGGATCATCGAACGGCAGGCCCATCACCAGCTCGAGGCTCACGTCCAATCCCGCCACGGCGCGGGCCACCTGCTCGAACTTCCTCTCGTCGAACGGGCGGCGCAGGTACGCCAGCGCCGACGGGGTGAACGACTGGATGCCGATGGCGATCCGGCAGGAGCGGATGTGGTGCAGGAAGTCGAGGTGCGCCCTGGTGAGGCGCGACGGGAAGACCTCCATCAGCAGCTCCTGCTCCTGGAAGAGGCCCACCTCGCGCTCGGCGTCGCGCAGGTTCCTGAAGGCTTGCGGGCTGAGGTTGATGGCGGCGTCGATGAGGAAGACGCGGTTGGGCTCCGACGCGCGCAGCGCGCCGAGCTCCCGGACCAGGTGCTCCTTCGAGTGGACGCGGCAGATCGGGTCGGTGCTGGAGACCTGGCAGAAGGTGCACCCGATGGGGCAGCCGCGGAAGGTCTCCAGCCTCCCCTTGCGGCCGTGCGGCACGAGCCCCATCTGGTACGGGGACGGGAGGTGATCGGGGTGGGCGCGCTCCGTCCGCGGCGCGGTCGGCCGCCAGCCGTTCGCGGCCGGGAGGAGGAGCCCGGCGACCTCCGCGAGCTTCTCCCGCCGCCGTCCGGCGATGGCGACGATGTCCACCGCCACCTCCTCCCCCTCGCCGACGACCATGGCGTCGACGCAGGAGCGCGCGTCGGCGAAGCGCGGCGCGTCGAACATCTCCGGCCGGGCCGACGGGCCCCCCAGGACGAGCAGCGTCTCGGGGCGCGCACGCCGGAGCCGCCGTGCCACCTCGATCAGGGCCGGAAACGACCAGACGTACACCGACGCCCCCACGATGTCCGGGTCGAAGGCCTCGACCTGCGACACGAACCCCTCGACGTCGCCGCTGGGCAGCTCGATCAGACGCACCTCGAGGCCGGCGAGGCGTGGTGACGCGAGGAGCGCGGCCTGCAGCCGGTACGCGGCGTAGCTGATGCTCGAGATCCCCTCGTCCTCGAGCGGGCTCTGACAAAGGAGAGCGACCCGGCGGGCGTGCATCGCCATCTCCAACCCCCAACAACCAAGCCCCGAAACCGGCGCCGGACAACTCCCCGGCGTCACTCGTCTCCCACGGTCCCCGCTGGCGGGGCCCCCTGACTCTGTCTCAGCCGCCCGGCCAACGTCGACTCGTTGCCATGATAGACGTGCCGCGAGGGAATCACAAATCCCCCGGAACGGCGCCGAACGACGCCGTCCACCCTGCCAGCCCGGGGCGTGTGTTTGACATGGGCTGCGCACCGTCGGTAGACTCGATATGCGGACCGCCACGGTGAACGTACTCGGCCTCATCGCGTCGGATACCGGTGGCCAGCCCGCCGCCTGCCTGCTGCAGAACGGTCGGCTGGTCGCCTTCGCCGAGGAAGAGCGCTTCGTCCGCGTCAAGCAGGCCTGGGGCTACTTCCCCAGCCACGCGGTCCGCTTCTGCCTCGCGCGCGCCGGGCTCCGCCTCGACGGCGTCGACGCCATCGCGTTTGGCTGGGACGCGACCGCGTATCGCTGGCGCTTTCCGCTCTTTCTCGCCGGCTCGTTCCTGCGGCAGCGCCTGACGGGTACCGCCGTCCCCCCGGCGCCGCCGGAGGAGGGTCGGCCGGCGCTGGGCTCGGCCGTGGCCGCCGGCATCCGCAGCCTCGCCAGCTTCCACCCCCGGGCCTTGACCGAGAAGATCGTCGTCGGGCTGCGCGACGCCGGCCACGGCGCCGCTCGGGTCCCCCCCATCGTCTTCGTGAAGCATCACCGGGCCCACGCCGCGAGCGCCTTCTACTCGTCCGGCTTCGCCGACAGCGCCGTGCTGGTCTTCGACGGGCACGGCGAGGAGAACGCCATCACCATCTGGCGCGGCGCCGACCGGCGGCTCGAGCTGCTGCAGGAGATCGACGTCCCCAACTCGCTGGGCTGGTTCTACTCGGCCTTCACCGAGTACCTCGGGTGGAGCCCCAACGAGGGGGAGACCAAGCTGATGGGGCTCGCCCCGTACGGGGCCGCCGACGCCGCCATCGTCCGCCACGTGGAGCGGATGGTCACGCTGACCGAGACCGGGCTCCGGGTGGACGCGAGCCAGCTCTTCTACGGGCGCCGGAGCCGCGGCACGCGCTTCGGCGACGCCATCGTGAGGGTGCTGGGACCACCGCGCGGCGTCGACGACCCGATCACCGACCGTCATCGCGCCATCGCCTGGGCCGTGCAGCGTCGGCTCGAGGAGGCCGCGATCCACCTGGCCCGGCGCGCCTTGCGCCTGGCGGGCAGCCCCGACCTCTGCCTCGCCGGCGGCGTCGCGCTCAACTGCAAGATGAACGGCGAGATCCACCGCCAGGGCCTCGCGCGCCGGCTCTTCGTGCAGCCCCTGGCCCACGACGCCGGCTCGGCCCTGGGGGCCGCGCAGGTCCTCGCCCTGGAGCGCGGCGACGACAGCCGCTTCACCATGGATCACCTCTACTGGGGCCCCGACTTCGGCGACGCCGAGATCGAGGCGGTCCTCCGTCGGAACCAGATCCCGTTCCGCCGGCCGCGCGACATCGCCGCCACCGCGGCGCGGCTGGTGGCCGCGGGCCGGATCGTGGGCTGGTTCCAGGGGCGCATGGAGGCCGGCCCCCGCGCGCTCGGGGGCCGCTCGATCCTGGCCGATCCGAGCCGCCCCGGGATGAAGGACCTCGTCAACGACCGCGCGAAGTTCCGGGAGCCGTGGCGGCCGTTCGCGCTCTCGATCCTCGAGGAGCACGCCGGCGAGTACCTGCGCCGGCCGGGCCCGGCGCCGTTCATGATCGTCGCCTACGACGTCGTGCCGGCGAAGGCGCCCGAGATCGTGAGCGCCATGCAGCCGGTCGACAAGACCACCCGCCCCCAGACGGTGAGCCGCGCGACGAGCCCACGTTTCTGGAGCCTCATCGACGGCTTCCGCCGCCTGACGGGCATCCCGGCGGTGCTCAACACCTCGTTCAACGTCAAGGGCGAGCCGATCGTCTGCTCCCCTGCCGATGCGCTGCGCTGCTTCTTCGGGACCGGGATGGATGCGCTCGCGATCGGCGACTTCCTGATCGAGAAGGCCGGGGGCGCGGCGCCAGCGAGGCGCCGGGCCGGTGCCGCCGCGCGCCTGGCCGATAGACCGCCAGCACGGAGCGCCGATGTGCGGAATCCTCGGAATCGTCACCGCTGACGGCTCCCCGCTGCGGGGCAAGGCGCTGGGGCGCGCGATCGGCGACCTCCTCAGGCTCTCCGAATCGCGCGGCATGGAGTCGTCCGGGATCGCCGTCGGGGACGGCCACACGGTGCGGGTTCTCAGGAGCCAGCAGGCCGCGGCCCTCCTCGTCGAGTCGTCGCCGTACCGCGAGATCATGGGCCACGTCGAACGGGCGGCGGGCGGCCTGAGCATCATCGGCCACTCGCGCATGGCCACGAATGGCACGCCGGCCGACAACCACAACAACCAGCCCCTGTTCAGCGACGTGCTCGTCGGGGTCCACAACGGCATCATCACCAACGACCAGGACCTCTGGCGCAGGCACGGCACTCCGGGGCGCACGGCGCTGGTCGACTCCGAGGCCCTCTTCTGGTCCCTGGAGAAGCTACAGGCCGAGCACGGCTCCATCCCTCTGGCCGCCGCCAGCCTCTACTCGGACCTCGAGGGGATGGCCTCCATCGCGGTGCTCTTCCCCGGAGCGGACCAGCTCCTCCTCGCGACGAACAACGGCTCCCTCTACGTCTGCCACGACGAGGAGCTCCGGGCGGTCGTGTTCGCCTCGGAGAGCATCTTCCTGCGTCGGCTGCTCTCCGGCGGGACGTTCACGAGGCACGCCCCGGTCAGGCAGCTGAAGGCCGGCGACGGCTGCGTGGTCCAGGGCGGCACGGCCCGCGCCGAGTACTTCCGCCTGGAGACGACCGGCCCGGGCGGCCTCCCCGCCGGGCGCGCGCCGCGCGCCGCGCGGCCCGTCGCGATCGTCGACTGCTCCAGCTATCCGAGCGTCGCGCCGGGAACTCACGAGGTGGGCGGCGCCCGCCGGGGCCCGGAACGGAGGATCCTCGACGTCGAGTACGAGCCGGAGCGCGGCCTGCGGCGGTGCACCAGGTGCATCCTGCCGGAGACCATGCCGTTCATCGCGTTCGACGCCGACGGCGTGTGCAGCTTCTGCCGCAGCCACCGCCCCGTCACCGTGAAGGGCACGGACGCGCTGGAGGCCCTGGTGCGCCCCCACCGCGGCAACGGGGACCGCCCCGATTGCCTCGTCGCCATCAGCGGCGGGCGCGACTCGAGCTACACCCTGCACTACGTGACGAAGGTCCTCGGCATGCACCAGGTCGCGTTCACCTACGACTGGGGCATGATGACCGACGAGGGGCGCCGCAACGTGTCGCGGATGTGCGCCGGCACCGGTACCGAGCACATCCTGGTGTCGGCCGACATCCCGCGCAAGCGGGCCTACATCCGCGCCAACGTGCTCGCCTGGCTGCGCCACCCGCACCTCGGCACCGTGCCGCTCTTCATGGCGGGCGACAAGCAGTTCTATCGGATCTCGTACGTCCTCCGGCGGCAGTTCGGCGTGAAGCTGATGTTCTACGGGGAGCACGCCCTGGAGAAGACGAGCTTCAAGGTCGGCTACGCCGGCGCCAGGCTCACCAGGCTGGGCACGATGGCGTACTCGATCCCCACGCCCGACCGGCTGAGGATGCTGCTCTTCTATGGCCGCGAGTACCTGCTGAACACGGCCTACCTCAACCACTCCCTGTGGGACACGCTCGACGCGTTCGTCTCCTTCTACGTGCTGCCGCACGACTACCTGAAGCTCTACGACTACGTTCGCTGGGACGAGCCGACGGTCGTCGGCACGCTGCGCCGCGAGTACCACTGGGAGTCGTCGCGTGACTCCGGGAGCTCGTGGCGGATCGACGACGGGACCGCCTCCTTCTACAACTACATCTACTTCACCGTCGGCGGCTTCAGCGAGCACGACACTTTCCTGTGCAACCTGGTCCGCGAGGGGCGCATGACCCGCGACCAGGCGCTCGAGGAGAGCGTCATCTGGAACAAGCCGAGAGCCGAGTCGCTCCTGTGGTATGGTGACACCATAGGCGTCGACATGCAGCACGCCGTCAGGACGATCAACCGGATCCCGAAGCTGAAGGGGATGTCGGGCGCTGGGGCCCGGGCCCGGGCCGGGTAGACGCTCCGCGCTTCCGGCGCGGGCGCCGGCTCGCCGAACGGAGGGGGTTCGACCGAGGCATCGATGGAGCCGCACGATCCGGAGCCGAGAGAGGCACCGCCGCCGCCGTCCGGGAAGCCGCTCGGCGCCAGCATCGTGATCCCGGCGTTCAACGAGCGGCACACGATCGGCCCCATCATCGAGGGGTTGAGGGCGCTCCCCATCGACCACGAGATCGTCGTCGTCGACGACGGCTCGACCGACGGCACCGCCGAGGCCGCCCGGGCCGCCGGCGCCACGGTCATCCGCCACCCCTACAACATCGGGTACGGCGCCTCGATCCGGAAGGGCGTCCGGCAGGCCGCCAGGCCCGTCGTGGTCCTGATGGACGCCGACGCCCAGCACGATCCGGGCGACATCGCGAGGCTCGTGGAGCACCTCGAGGGCTACGACATGGTGGTGGCCGCACGGCCGTGGAAGGCAAAGGGGCTGTTCGGCCGCGCGATCGCCATCACCGTGCTGTCCTGGATGGCGAGCTACATCGCGGGCCGGCGGATCCCCGACCTGACATCGGGTCTCCGCGCCATCAGGCGCCAGGTCCTGCTCCCCTTCCTCCGCCTCCTGCCCAACGGCTTCTCGGCCTCGACGACCATGACGCTGGCGTTGCTGCGGGCCGGTCACCCGGTCGTCTTCGTGCCGTGGGAGACGGTGCGGCCGAGGTCCACCGGCGCGAGCAAGGTGACGCCTCTGCGCGACGGGCTGCGGATCGTGCTGCAGATCGTGCGAATCGTGGCCCTGTTCAGCCCGCTCCGGGTCTTCCTTCCCGTGAGCTTCCTCCTGATCCTGTTCGGCGCGGTGCGGCTGTTCACCGACGTCTTC
The DNA here is from genome assembly GCA_016218785.1 of Deltaproteobacteria bacterium. Classification (GTDB taxonomy): domain Bacteria; phylum Myxococcota_A; class Polyangia; order JACRCY01; family JACRCY01; genus JACRCY01. Next base: position 20,251 of record JACRCY010000056.1, on the reverse strand, counting down.
GCCTGGACCTCCCGCGCCGACGGGCACTTCTCCCTCTTCGTCGGGATCCTGCTGCTCTTCCTGGGCCTGTTCGCCGACCACTTCTCGTACATCCGGCGGCTGCCGCGGGGGGACGACTGACGTCCGCACGCCGCGCCCCGGCCCACGGTCCGGGGCCGGGGTTCCGCGCCAGCGCGTCGTCAGGCGCGAGCTAGGAACGGCCTCTCGACCGGGCGCGCCCGCGAGGCTGGCGCCGGCTCCGCACCCGGCGCGTGCCCGCGCCCTCGCGACCGGTGACCGCCGGCCCCGGCAAGCCGGCCGACGCGAGGAGGCGCCGGATACGATCGAGGTGCCCCTGCAGGGCTAGGGTCAGCTGGCCGTTGTAGCGGACCGCGACCCCCGCCGCCGCGAAGCAGCACGGGGTCGAGGCTCGCGCGGGCTCGAGGATCACGAGGCAGGGCCCCGACGGGCGATCCGCGGTCCGGAGCGAGAGCGCCGCGAACCGGTGGGAGACCCGTGACTCCGCCACCAGGTCCTCGCGCGCCAGGGCGCGGACGATCCCCTCGATCCGGCCCATCTCGGCCGACGTGAAGCGCCGCGGCGACTCGGGCCCCAGCCCGAGCTGCTCGTCGCTCAGGCCCGCCACCGTGCCCTCGCGCGGCGGGGCCGCCGCGAGAGACCGCCGAGCAGGCGGCTCTGGTGCCTCCGGGTCCGGTGCGTTGAAGCGGCGCGGGTACACGAGCGAGAACTTGCGCTCCGCGAAGTCGGTCCGGAGGCCCAGTCGGGCCAGCAGCTGCACCGCGGACGCGGAGACGGGCCGAGGCCACGCGCACCCCTCGGGCACCGGGTTGTCCATGACCCCGGGGCAGAGGCACCCGAGGCGGCACCCGCTGCAGGTGGCGGCGCAGGCGCTGTCCGCCGGGTCGCCGATCGGGCACTGCAGCTGCAGCCCGCCCGACTGGTGTCCCAGGTTGCCCACGACCACGGTCCCCGCGGCCCGCGTGCAGAGGTCCTCGGACGCCCCCTCGGAGCCGTCCAGCATGCAGAGCGGGATGGACTTGAACTCGAGCTTGACGCGTCCCGAGTGCTCCTCGATGAGGTGGCGAACGATCCGCCCCAGCTCGGCCAGGTCGTACTGGAGCTCCGGGTGCTCCGCGCCCGCGTTCATGGGCTGCATCGGCTCGACCCGGATCATCAGGGGGCTGTGGGCGAGGTGCCGGACGACGAAGTCCAGGTACTCCTCGATCTCCTCGTCGAAAGGCCTCATCAGCACGAGCTGGAGGAGCACGTCGAAGCGGCGGTCGGGCCCGTGGTCGCGGTTCCACTCGTCGACGTTCCGGAGGCCGCGGACAAACTGGTCGAAGCGCCGCCGGTCGGTGGTCGCCGTCAAGCGCATGAACCGCTCGGGCCGGGACGTGTGGCAGGAGACGTGCAGCCACCGGACGCCGGCGTCGGCGCAACGCTGCAGGACCTTCGGGTTGCCGAGCACGAGACCGTTGGTCCCGACGCCCAGTCGCGTGCCGCGCTGGAAGATCGCCCGGCCGAGCTCGAAGAACCGGGGGTAGAGGAGCGCCTCTCCGGCACAGGTCCAGATCCTGGGGACGCGGCCGGCGAAGATCTCGACGAAGCGCCTCGCCTCGTCGAACGGCAGATCGACGGGCTCCGGCCCGCGGGGCTCGAGACACATCACGCAGCCGAGATTGCAGCGCGAGGTGAGCGACAGGACGCCCGTGTCGACGGGGTACCGCTCGTGCGCCGGCGTCTCCACCACGAGCGCCCGACCGTCCTCGATCAGCGTGGCGAGCGAGTTGCGCAGCGGGTGCCGCTTCACGGTACCTCGACGCCCGACTCTACCGCCGGGCCGCCGAGGTGGCAAGCCACCTCCGCGCCGCGCGGTCACGCGCCCGCATCGCCGGTGGCGTTCGCACAGAGGTCGTACAGCTCGGTCATGGTCAGGAACGTGTAGCCTTCGGCGCGCAGGTGCCGCACGAGCGCCTCGAGCACCGCGCGCCCGCCGTGCTTGCGGATCCCGTAGACGGCGCGCACGCCGCCGGTGAGCTGCGCGAGGCTCTCCTCGTCGACCACGACGTCGTGCAGGTGGAAGTTGACGACGAGGACGCGGGGCACGCCCAGCAGCTTGAGCAGCCACCTGCCCGGCCCCGGGCCGAGCAGCTTGAAGTAGCTGATCGCGACCGGGACCCGCAGCCCGCGCACCACGCCGAAGGGCAGCTCGATGAGCCCGTTCTCGTAGCGCAGCGGCAACAGCGACTGCCCCAGATGGTTGTAGGTCCCGGGTCGCAGGCTGGGGAAGATGCTGGCACTGAACGAGAAGCCCGCCTCCGCCAGCAGCGGGACATGCTCGGGTCGCAGCAGGCCCATCGGCGCCCGATACCCGGCGGGCCCGCGGCCGAAGTGCCGCCGGAACCCCTCGCGGCTCGCCGCGATCTCCGCCTTCAGGTCGGGGCACGCCGGGCGGTGGGTGTGCGAGTGGGAGTGCCAGTCGTCGCCGAGGAGGCGCGCGAGCGGCGCGGCGGCGGACCACTTGTCGAGCATCTCGGTGACCACGAACAGCGACAGGGGGATCCGCTCGCGGCGGAGGAAGGAGCGGAGCGCTTGCAGCTCGTCCTCGTGTCGGGCCAGCCGGAACTGGCCCGTGCGCGCCCCGTAGTCGCACTCGAAGTCCACGGTGAGGCAGGCGATCTTCGCGGGCGCGTCCGCCGGGAGCCGTCGCAGCACGACGTGCGGGTACAGGCTCCGCACGGGCTGCCCCGCCGCCGGGGTGCTCACGGCCGGTCGCCCCGCGCGCCCGCCGGGGCACGACGCAGCCAATCGAGCCAGCCCTCGAGCAGCACCTTGAGGGGGGCCTCGCGGTGGTCCTCGGCGATCCCGAGCAGCGCCGAGAAGGCATCGAGGAGGCGCACCCTCGAGGACCGGACGGCCTCCACGATCCGCCGGTGATGGGGGTCGTCCTCGACGATGGCGTCGAGCTTCGCCATCCGCACGGTGATGGCGCAGACCCGCGCGGTGACGGCCTCGCGGAAGCGCCACGGGCGGTCCTGCTCCTCGAAGAATCGGCGGCATCCCGGGTCGCAGTGCCGCTGGAGCCATTCGAACAGCGCCCGATCCTGCGCGGCGGAGGGGTCGACCAGGCCGTCGTGCTCGGCCAGGCGCAGCAGCGGAGTGTCGCCGAGGAGCATGACCCGCCGGGTCAGGAAGAAGCCATCCTCCTCGAGGCCCAGCTCCCGCGCGGCGGCCAGGTTCAGGCGCAGGTCCTCGAGCGTCGTCCAGGGCGTGAACAGGATGAACCCCAGGCCGCCATGACGAGTGAAGAAGAAGGTGCCGCGGTACTCGCGCTCCCACTCGCGCAAGCGCCGCAGGGCCGCGCCGACGGTGGCGGCGGAGAGCCGCTTGTTGAAGCGCTCGTTCTCGGGGGGGGAGAAGCTCTCCACCCCCATGGAGAAGACGTGGATGGCGTGCCCGCAGCGCCGCGCGATGGCCAGCGCCGCGGCGATGTCGTCCGCGCGCGCCAGGACCTCGTCGGCCCGGCAACCGAAGAACAGCGAGACGGGCGCGGCCGCCTCCAGCTCCAGGCGCTGCAACAGCTTCGACATGGCGAAGAAGACGGCGGCCGAGCGGATCACGAACTGGGAGCGGCTCCACACCGTCTCCGGCTCGGCGCGCACGGCCGCGATCTGGCGCATCGCCAGGTCGAGGGGAGGCGTGCGGTAGCGGTACTTGAGATCCGGCGGGCCCGGGCAGAACGCGCAGGCGAACTTGCGCTCGATGCCGGAGAGGTCGACGTCGCCATACGCGGGATTGTCACCGAGGGGTGCCGCATAGAGGCACGGCGCCGAGCCGATCACGGGCGTCGGCGCCGCGGGGACCGGGCCGCCGGCAGGGACGGACCGGTACGAAGGCGAGGCCAGGTCCGGAAGGAAGCCCTCGCGCTCGCCGGTGATGCCGAGCCAGGCGGCGAGCCAGTCGCTCGAGTAGGAGCTGCGGGGCGAGGCACAGTGCCGGACCTGCAGCCCGGGCCGCTCACGCGAGAGGAACCTGCGCAGCGCCGGTGCGGGCACCTCGGAGAGGATCAGGTGGGACGCTCCGCAGGCCGCGACCTGCGCGAGCAGCTGCTGCCGGGCCCGGGAGGTCAGGTCGAGCAGGAAGGGGCTGGGGGCCGGGGCCCAGGCCTCGTGCGGGAAGCAGATCCAGCGCACCGGAACGCGTCGACTCTCGGCGTAGCCGGCGATGAAGGGAAACGGCTCGGCGTTGGCGTCCCCCAGCCGGGGCGGTCGCCGCGCCTCCACGAGCAGCAGCCCGGGGCGCGGCGGCTTCGCGCCAGCCCGGGCACGGGCCTGGCCGGCCGCCCTCGGCCGCGCGGCCCGGCGGCTGCCGCTCCGGCGCGATGCCGGGCGGGACGACGGCCGCGGGACGGCTCCGACAGGGTGAAGGTCAATGGGCGCGGAGACGAAGGCCACGTCGGGCATCCGGCTCAGGTCCGCTCGATGGGTCGCAGCTCCCCCAGGCCGAAGCGGGCCACGTAGGGCCGCGGCAGCCCGAGGCAGAAGGGGTCCTCGGTGCAGCGTGCACAGGTCCGCGCCTTGATCCAGGGCTTGCGGAGGTCCTCGATCCCGACCTCGTCGCGGCGCTGCACCGGCAGGGCGCCCCGGCCCGCGCCGCACGAGCCCCCCCGCACCCGGTACTCCTCGTCGAGGAGGCACGGCGGGATGGCGGCGTGCGACGAGGCCAGCAGGGGCTCGCAGTCGACGCCGAGCCTCGCGGCGAGCGCGGCGGCCGCCTGGAGCCGCGGGGCTAGGTCGGTGTAGCGCACGAGGCAGTCGAGCGCGCCCGGCCGGTGCTCCGGGCACATGGCAATCGAGAAGTGGATCGTAGGGGTGCCCGGTGCGGGGAACAGCTCGGGCACGGCGCGCACCCAGTCGAGCACGTGATCGAGGTTGAAGCGGGTGGCGACCAGGTTGAGCACGACCGGGCAGCCGGTCTGCGCGAGGTTCCGGGTTCCCGCGACCGCGCGCTCGAGGTGACCGGTGCTCCCGGTGATGTGGTCGTACAGGCGGGCCTCCGCCGCATGGAACGACACGAAGAAGGAGAGGCGGTCGGAGCGGGGCCAGCCATCGAGCGCGCCCGGGTCGGCAAACGCGACGGCGTTGGTCTGGACCCTCACGCGCGGGGTGTCCGGCCGCCCGAGGAGACGCTCGACCAGCTCGCGCAGGTGCGGCCAGATCGTGGGCTCGCCGCCGGTGAGCGTCACCATGGGCCGGGGCAGCCGCGGAAGCACCCCGTCGAGGAACGTCAGCGCCGCCATGAGCGTGGGCTCGGCGTGGGGCGGCGGCGCCGAGCAGAAGGGGCAGTCCTGGTTGCAGCGCGAGGTCAGCCGGAGGAGCAGCTCGCACGACCGCTCGTCGCCGCTCGCGCTCTGCGAGTACTCCACCGTGTGCGCGGGCGCGTCGCCCGCGGCGCGCTCACCCGGTGCCCCGACGCCCACGGCCGCCTCGAGGACCTCCGGCAGCTCGGCCTCCACGCGCCGCAGCACCTCCGTGAAGCGGCCCAGGGCCGCCTCCTGGGGAGGCGTCAGGTTGCGGGACCCGCAGTAGCTCACACCGAAGCGAGCGGTCTGGCAGAAGTACTCGCGGCCCGGCTCGATCGGCTTGACCTCGACCGTCAGCTCGGCGGGCCCGGAGAGCTCCACCTTGAGCACCCCGCCGATGGCGGACGCCGAGCGGGCTGGGGCGCTCGCGCACCGGAGCTCCTCGACGAGCGCCTGCAGCCAGCGCGGGCCCCCCCGGGGGCGCGTCCTGCGCGGCGCACGTGCAGCCATCCGCTGAGTCTAGCAGGCAGGGACGGGGGCCGCCAAACGACGGCCCCCGCCCCGCCGCCTGCAGGGACGGTGCGACGTGCGCCGTCGTTACCGAGGCTGGGGCCCGAAGGGCCGTACCGGTGGCCTGTAGTCCCGCGGCAGCGTCGGGATGGACGTCGCGACCGCGCCGTCCTCGGCCTCCACCTCGGCGATGAAGAGGCTCACCTTGGGTGGCAGGCCGCGGCCCAGGTGGTAGGCGCCGTCGGGCCCGCGCTTGAGCGTCACGTGGCCGTACGTGTAGCCGTGGTTGTCGCTGAAGGCGAGGCGCACGGCCTTGGGCGCGGGCCCCGGCGCCGGACGCACGACGATGTCGCGCGGCCGCCGTTCCACGGTCGGCACGCCGGGCGGCGGGCTGAATGGCCGTGGCGGCTGTGCGGCGTGCTGCGCGACGAGGGACCGGAGCAGGAGCGCCCACCGGGGAATGAAGTTGTCCTGGTTGTTGTAGCTCCCCTGAGGGCCGCAGTAGGGTGGCTTCGCACGTGGCGGGCACCGCGTCGGGCACGTGGGTGCCGCTGGGCACTCCTTCGGCCGGGGCCGCGCCCCTGGCATGCAGCGGGCCGGGCAGCCCGAGCCGAAGTACCAGCTGTGGTCGTAGTCGGCGACCACCTCCAGGGACTTCGCCGGCGCGCGGATCGCTTCGTAGGTGGAGATGACCCGGTCGATCGGGAAGAACTCGTCCTGCGCACCGACGACCATGAACACGGCGCCGTGCTGACGCGGGGCGTACCCCAGCGGGTCGAGCGATTTGAAGAGCGCCTGCGCGGCCGGATCCCCGGGCTTCAAGCCGGCCGACGAGGCCACGAGGCGCCGCCACCAGGCGCCCTGGCGCTCCGCGTCCTCGAAGCCACCCGCCGCGCTCAGGACCATGACGCCGCGGATGCGATCGTCGACGCCGCCGGCGACCAGGCTGGAGACGCCGCCCATGCTGACGCCGCTGAGGACGATCCCGCGAGGGTCGGTCTGCGGCAACGTCTGGACCAGGGTGACGGCGCGCAGGATCGTGTAGACGTAGGCGTAGAGCCAGCTCTGGCGGATGTCGGGCACCGTCGCGAAGAGCGGCCGCGGCTCCTGGGGGGTCACGCCCACGCCCTCCGATCCGCCGAGGCCGGGTGCGGAGATCGAGAGCGCCACCACGTCGATGTTGCGGCAGACCTCTACGGCCTCCTGCGCGGTCCCATGCCAGCCGAGCCCATGGGCGAGGATGACGGCGGGCTTGGTGTGCTCGGGGTAGGCGCCAGGCGGGATGGCGAGGTAGCCCTGGATGCGGATCGGGCGGACGCGGCCGGTGGCGTCCCACGAAGAGGAAAGGAACCTGATCTCGCGAACGGCCACTCCGTCGACCACGCGCGCGGCGCCAGGCAGCTCGGTCAGCCCGAGGTCACGGGTCTCGCGGGCGGCCTTGAGGTCGAACTGGACCGGACGGAAGCGCCCCTCGACGTCGAAGCGTGGCGGGGTCGGCGCCGGTTCCGCCGGAGCCGCGTCCACGAGGCACGGCCCGGCGTCGCCGGGCGCCGGGGCCGCGTTTCCGGCTCGGTGGCAGCCTGCTGCCGCGCCGACCAGGGCCAGCGTGACCAGCACCGGGAGCAGGGAGGGGCGGAGCCACATGCCTCGATTCTACACGCTCGCCAGGGCCCCGCGCCGACGGTCCCGGCGACGGTCCCTTCGCCTTGACACCGTCGGCCGGGGCCCACACAATCATCGGACGGGCGGTCCTCCCGGCGCTGCGGCAGCCGCGAACTCGCGCCCGCGGCGGGCACCCGAAGCGACGGCGTGAACGTGGAACAGATCGCGATCTACGGCAAGGGTGGCATCGGCAAGTCGGTGATCGCCACCAACCTCAGCGCGTGCTACGGCATGGCGGGGAAGCGCGTGCTCCACGTGGGCTGCGACCCCAAGCGCGACTCCGCGATCAGGTTGATCGACTCGGGGCGCCTGGCGACGGTCATGGACCTCATCGGCCAGGACCCCGACTCGCTCTCGGTGGCGACCATCATCAACCGCGGCCGGCACGGGCTCGACTGCGTCGAGGCCGGCGGCCCCGATCCGGGCACCGGCTGCGCCGGCCGCGGCGTGGCGCGGACCATCGAGTTCCTCGACGAGCAGGGGGTGCTCTCCAACGGCATCTACGACGTGGTCGTCTTCGACGTCCTCGGTGACGTGGTGTGCGGCGGCTTCGCCGCGCCGCTCCGCCTCGGGTTCGCGCGCAAGGTCTACATCGTGGTGTCGGAGCAGCCCATGTCGCTGTACGCGGCGAACAACATCACGCGGGCCGTCCGCCGCTACGCCGCGAACGGCGTGGTGCTCGGCGGGATCATCGCCAACTCGTGCCTCCCCGACACGGACCGCGACCTGCTCGCGCGGTTCGCGGCGCGGCTGGGGACGCGGATCGCGCAATTCCTGCCGCACGACCCGGACGTGATCGCCGCCGAGAAGGAACGCCGCACCGTCGTCGAGTGGGCCCCCGATTCGGTCTTCGCCCGGTCGGTGCGCTCGCTCGCCGACGAGGCCCTCGCCCTCGACCCCAGCACGATAGGGCCGCCCAAGACCATGACCGACGACGAGTTCTTCGCCTTCTTGCAGGGCCGCGCGTGAGCCGCCAGACGGCCTGCGAGCAAGGCGCAGACCGGGGGCGGCTGCAGGGCAGGACCCTCGCGGGCGGACCCCGCACCCGCGCCGAGTTCGCGCGCCTGCTCAACCTCGACCCCGAGGCCGGCCCGGGCGAGACCCGGGTGGGGGCGGTCGGCTGGGTGGTCGACCACCTCGAGGTCGAGGTGGACGGCGCCGAAGACCACGTCGTCACGTTCTTCCTCGACCGGTACCAGGTCGACAAGCCGAGCCTGTGCCGGAGCGACCACCTGATCCTGTACTACCGCGGCCCGGCCATGTGGCCCGACCTCGAGGTCAAGCTCGCCGCGGTGGGCCTCACGCGCTTCGAGAGCCGGACCATCGAGGACCTCGCGGCGCTCGTCGCCGCGGACACCGACGTGGACCCCGTGCGCGACCGCCTGCCGCGCGGCAACCCCGAAGACCAGGCCGCCTACGACCGGCAGTCGCTGCTCAGCACCTGGGCCTCCGAGGACATGTGGTACCAGTTCTTCGCCGTCGCGGAGACGGCGCGGGGCCGGCTCGACTCCCTCGACATCTTCGAGCGGTGCAGCTTCATCCAGCACTGCGACCGCGACTGCCTCCAAGTGACGCCGCACACCGCCGTCCCCATGGTGGACAAGGTCTACTACCCTTGGCTCGACCGCCTCCGGCGGATCGGCAGGGTGCCCCCGGCGCCCGCCGGCAAGCCCTCCCCGGCCGCGGCGCCGCCCACCGCGGCGCCCGCGCCCGAGCGGCACCAGATGGTCACCACCGACCTCGGGGAGCGCGACGTGGTCATGGGAGGGCTCGACAAGCTCACCACCGTGCTCGACCACGTCATGGAGCGCGGCGTCGACAACATGTTGTTCCTCTCCTGCACCTGCGTCCCCTTCGTCACGGGCGAGGACGTCGAATCGGTGGTCAGGCGCTACCGCGGCCGGACGAAGCGGCCGTTCTTCTACCTGACCACCACTCCTCAGTCGAGCCTCGGGGTGTTCCGCGAGGTGCTGGTCCGGCAGCGGCAGGCGGCCGAGGCGGCGCTCGCGGGGAAGGCCGACCCGCGCGCCGTGAACCTCATCGGCTTCGCACGCGACGCGGCCCTGGACGAGCTCTCGGGCCTGCTCGGCGATCTCGGTCTGCGCGTGAACGCCGTGTTCATCCCGCAGATGAACTTCTCGGTGATCCCGCAGCTGCCCCACGCGCCGCTGCACGTGCTCTACCCGAACGCGCTGTGGCAGAACCTCTATGACCAGCTCCTGTTCGACTCCGGCATCCGCTCCATCGAGCCCCCCGCCCCGTACGGGCTCGCCGGCACCCGCCGGTGGCTCGAGGCGGTGGCCGAGGCGGCCGGGGTCAAGGCCGACACGGGCGCGGTCGTGGCGCGCTGCCTGGCGCCGCACCAGGAGCGGTGGGAGGCGCTGCGCCGGGAGGCCGCCGGGTACCGCCTGGGGTTCGTCATCGGCTCCGAGGAGGTGCACCGCCTCTGCGACCCGGCGGCCACCTGGGGGGTGCCGCTGCTCGCCATGTGCGAGGAGCTGGGGTTCGGGCTCGACGTGCTCATCCGCGTGACCGACCGCGGGACCGCGCGCCAGGCCGCCACCCAGGTGAACGCGCTTCTCGCCGAGCCCGCGCGCCACCGCATCAAGGCGTTCCTGGACCGTGACCGCCTGGGGAAGCTCCTCGCCGAGGGGACCTTCGCCGCGGTCTTCTCCGAGTACGTCGGCGACCATCGCCTCGGCGCCGCCGGCAAGGCGCAGTTCAACCTCCAGGAGTTCGAGAAGGGCGTCGAGGGAGCGCTGCGCACGGCCGAGCGCCTGCTCGAGGTGTGCCGGCTGCCTCTCTTCCGGCGCTACCACCGGTTCCTGCCGGGCACCGCGCGGCCGGCGCAGGCCCCACGGCCGGCCAGGGCGCCGCGCCCGGCCAGGGAGCGGCGGTCGTGAGCGCCCCCCAGAACCCGATGGCGGCCCCCACGACCGAGGTGGACTACTCGGGCCGCGTCTCGCTCTCGTTCACGATCGGCTGCTACCTCGCGGTCAACGCGATCAGCGACGCGTACCTCCTGGTCGACGCGCCCGACTGCGCCCACCTCAAGACCCAGTACCTCCAGAGCAACCACGACTGGTTCTCCACGCTGACCAGCGTCGACGGCATCCACCGCGTGGCCAACACCGACCTCCACCCCTGGAAGATCGTCGCCGCCCGCGACGACCAGGTCGGAGGGATGCTCAAGGAGCTGGCCTCGTACTCGGGGGCCGGGGCCGTCTTCGTGACCTCGATGCCCATGGCCACCATCACCGGCGTCGACTACGACCGGCTGACGCGCCCCGTGAGCCTCGAGATCGGGAAGCCGGTCGTGAACGTGCCGGGCAACGGGCTCACCGGCGACTGGCTCGACGGCTTCGCCGACACGCTCAAGGTGCTCGCGCGCGTCATCGACCTCGACGGTCACAAGCCGAAAGGCGGCAACGTGGCCGTGGTCGGCTACCTCATGGACCGGGCCGAGGGTGACCACCGCGGCAACCTCGCCGAGCTGCGGCGGCTGCTGGCGGCGCTCGGCCTGCGCCTGGGCTCGGTGTGGCTCTCGGGTGGCTCGGTGGCCGACCTGCGCGCGGTGCGCCACGCGTCGGCCATCGTCTCGCTGCCCTACGCGCGGGACGCGGCCCGGATCCTGGCGGAGCGCCTCCAGGTGCCGCTCGTCGAGACCGGCCTCCCCCTCGGGCTCCACGGCAGCGAGCGGTGGCTCGCGCAGGTCGCCGAGGCGCTCGGGCGGGGCGGCCGCCTCGCGGCCGTGACCGACGCCGAGCTGCAGCACGCGGTGCCCAAGATCGAGTGGGCGGTGCCCCACTACCTGCTGCACCGCACGCTCGTCTTCGTGGGCGATCCCCACCTCGCCCTCGCCTTCGAGCCGGTGGCCGAGGAGCTGGGCCTGCGGCTCGAGCGCCATTTCGTGCTTTGCCGCCGGGTGCACGCGCGCGAGCTGCTCGCACGGATCGGCGAGGCAGGCGTGGTGATCGACCCGACCCAACGGGCCCTCGAGCGGGACACCATGGCGCTCGTCGGTCAGGGCCGCTGCGACCTGCTCGTGACCAACAGCATCGGCTACCCCCCACGCGCGATCCGGGCCGCGGTGCTGGAGCTGGGGTTCCCCTCCTACTTCACGCATGTCCTCGAGGAACGCCCCTTCCTGTTCTTCCGTGGGCTGGTCAACCTGGTCGAGCGGATGAGCAACGAGCTGCGCCGCGCCGAGATCGTGGCTGCCGCCGGGGCCGGGGGCCAGTCGTACGAGGTGCGCGGCTAGGCGGAGCGGCATGAGGATCTGCATCGCGACCTGCTGGGACGACGGGTTCCTGCGGCGCCTGGCGGCGCTGTCGCGCCCCGGCGCCACCGTGCACGAGGTCTTCGGCTCCCTGCCGCGCAGCGCCACCGGGAGCGGGCGCGACGCCGCGCTCCTCCCCCCCGTCACCGCCGCGGCCGTGAGGCGTCACGTGGCGGCGGCCCACGCCGCCGGCATCCGGTTCAACTACCTCATGAACGGCGCCTGCACGGGCGGCGCCGAGTTCACCGCCCGGGGCCGCGCCGACCTGGTGCGTCAGCTGCGCTGGGTCGACTCCATCGGCGCCGACGCGGTGACGGTCGCCACCCCGCTCCTGGTGGAGCTGGCCCGCGAGGTGGCTCCCCGGATCGAGGTGGTGATCTCGACCATCACGCACGTCGACTCCCTCGCGACGGTCCGCGCCTACCGCGAGATCGGCGCCCGCCGCATCACGCTCGCCACGCGGATCAACCGCGACCTCGACCTGCTGCGCTCGCTCGCGGACAAGGCGGGCCTCGAGCTGGAGCTGCTGGCGAACGAGATGTGCCGGTTCCAGTGCCCGATGCGCCCCTACCACTACGGGTTGATGTCCCACGCCTCGTTGCAGCACGCGTCGCGGCCGCCCGTCGAGTACCCCCACATGAACTGCTCCCTCGAGCGGATGGTGCACCCGGGCGAGCTGCTCAAGGCCCGCTTCATCCGTCCCGAGGACGTCGCGGCGTACGAGGAGCGCGGCATCGACTTCATCAAGATCGCGGGCCGGGGCCGCGACGCCGACTGGCTGCTCCGGGCGGCCCGGGCCTACCTCGAGCGGCGGTGGGACGGGAACCTCGTCGACCTCTCGGACCTCGGCATGTGGAGCGGCGACGGCATGGATCCGCCGCGCATCGTCGTGGACAACCGCGCCCTGGACGGCTTCCTCGGCGCCGTCGCCGCGATCGACTGTGCCCGGGAGTGCGAGGTCTCCTGCACGCTCTGCGACCAGCTCGCGGAGCGGGCCGTCCGCGTCGACGGCGCCGGGCCGTACGTCGAGGCGCTGCGGCAGGCGCGGCAGGCCGCGATCGAGCCCGACGGGAGGAAGCTCCCGGAGATGGTCGACCGCCCCGGAACACGGGGCAGGAGATGAGGCTCCGCGACACGGTCCCGCGGCGGCGCCCGAGCCAGCTCCTCGATGGCTGGAGGCTGGCCGGGCACCTGGGGATCCTGGACCGGCCGTGCTTCGTCGACTTCGACGTCTACGATCCGCCGTGGGGCGACCGGCACGGCCGCTACACCCCGGCGCAGCTCGCCGAGCTGTGGCGCCGCCAGCTCGCCACCCCGGGCGTGGCGAGCGACTACCCGGTGGGCATCTACTTCCACGTGCCCTTCTGCACCCACACGTGCAGCTTCTGCCGCTGCTTCCGCCTCAAGCTCGCGCACGGGCGCAACTTCCTCGACCGCTTCGTGGACTTCGTCTGCGCGCAGATGGACTTCTTCGCGCCCCTCTTCCACGACACGCCGATCCGCTACTTCTCCGTGGGCGGCGGCACCCCCTCCATCCTCTCCCCCGCGCAGCTGCGCCGCCTCTTCACCCGCTTCCACGAGCGCTTCGAGGTGCGCGCCGAGAACCCGGTGAACACCTTCGAGATGTCGGTGCCGACGGCCCACGACGCCACCCTCGACGTGCTCGCGGAGTTCGGGATCCCGCGGATCAGCATGGGCGTGCAGACGCTGCAGCCCGTCACCCGCCGGTCGAGCGCCATGTTCGCGATCGAGCCCGGGCGCCTCGCCCGGCGCGTGCGCTCCGCCCAGGCGCGCGGGATCCACTGCAACCTGGACCTGGTGCTCGGCCTGCGCGACGAGACGGCCGCGCAGTTCCTCGAGAACTTCCGCGCCCTGATGGAGATCCGGCCCGACTCGGTCATCGTCAACCTCCTCGACGCCAACTACTTCGCGGACGGTGGGGCGGCGCCGTCGCCCGACCGGGTCGCGACCATGGAGCGATACCTCGAGGAGACCGGCGCCGGGATGGCGGCGGCGGCGGCGCAGGCGGGCTACGCGGTCTACCCCCACGGCAACACCGTCGAGGCCGTGGGCTTCTTCTCGCCCGAGTTCGACCGCGCGGTGCAGCCCCACTGGGACGTGTTCAAGCGGCTCGCGAGCGGTGCGAACTCGCTGCGGGTCGGCACCTCCGTCTTCGCGCTCGGCAGCGTCTGCAACCTCGCCCTGGTGCCGGACTACCTGATCGCCTGCTTCGATCAGGACTACGAGTTCGTCCCCGACAAGGTGATGTACCAGTGCGCGCGCAAGGAGGTCTACTCGATCCTCTACCCCCGGGAGGAGGACAGCGGGCCGCTGTTCTCGCGCGAGCAGCAGGCGGTCCTGCAGCCCCTCATCGAACGGCTCGAGCGCTCCCGCAAGGTGGAGGTGCGGCCCTCGCTGCAGGACGTGGTGGTCGAGTTCGAGGACGCCGGGCAGCACGAGCGCCGCGGGCAGGTGGTCATCCAGCCGTTCCAGGACGGCCGCCCCCACTACCGGCGCGCCGGGGAGTTCGCCCTCTCCCATGGCGGCACGCTGACGCCGAAGACCGAGGCGGTGCTGGGCGCGGTCCAGAGGTGGCTCGCCGACGCCGCCGCGGAGTGACACCTCGTGCACGAGCGCTTCCACATCCTCTCCGGGCCCACCTGCAACAACAACTGCGTCTTCTGCATGGAGGACGACCGCGTGAAGCGCATGCAGCTCCACGCGCGCATCACCCCGCGGCGGGTGCTCGACAGCCTCCGCGCGCACGCGGCCGACGGGGACGTCATGTTCACGTCTGGCGAGCCGACGCTCAACCCGAACCTCCCGGTCTACGTCCGCTGGGCGCGGCAGCTCGGCTACCGCACCATCGGGCTCACGACCAACGCCCGGCGCCTCGGGTACGAGCCCTACACCCGCGAGCTCCTGGGCGAGGGGCTCAACCTGGTGGTCGTCTCGATCCATGGGCCCGACGCCCGCTGCCACGACGGCCAGACGCGCACGCCGCGGAGCTTCGAGCAGACCATGGCGGGTCTCGCGACGCTCGCCCGCCTCAAGGGCGAAGGCTCGTTCCGCGTCCAGACCTCGACCGTCGTGGGTCAGCGGAACTGCCGGCGCCTCGCCGAGCTGTACCGGCTGCTCGAGCCCCATCGCATCGACGAGTACGTCTTCAACGTGATGCAGCCGCTGGGCCGCGCCGGCAAGCTGGTGGAGCAGCTCGTGGCGCGCTACCGGGACATCGCGGCCGAGTTCCGGCGCTTCCTCGACACCGTGCCCGCGCCCCGGCCTGCGATCTACCTGGTGGACCTGCCCCTGTGCACCACCGAGGGCCTGCCGGCCGAGGTGCGCGGCTACGTGGAGCTGGCCAAGTTCGACGAGCCCGGCAAGGACGGGGTGGTGCGCCTGCAGGCCACCCGCGTGACCAAGGAAGAGAAGAACCGGGTCAAGCGCGCGGAGTGCGACCGGTGCAGCTACTCGCGCGCCTGCCTGGGCGTGTGGCGCACGTACCTGGACGCGTACGGCTGGGACGAGTTCGTGCCGGTCACCTCCGCGCCCGCCTCCGGCCGCCGCCCCGGGGCTCAGGAGTGAGCCCTGGCGGAGCACGCGCGTCGCGCCCCTTGGGCGCTGGGAAGTGGGCCCGAGTCTTCGGGGACGTGTGCTCAGTCGTGGATGATGTAGTAGGGCCGGTCCCGCACGGTGGTCCACCGCCGGAAGATGCCGAAGACCTCGTCCCCGCCGTCGCGCATCAGTTCGAACAGGCGGTCGAGGATCGCCATGTGCATGATGCACTTCTGGTTCGACGGCATCAGGCCGAAGATGTTCCCCTGCGTGCCGTAGTTGTAGACCGGGCAGGTGCCGCAGTACGGTAGGTAGGCGCACTCGGAGCAGTGCGGCAGCGCCTCCTGCGTCGAGGCGAACAGCAGCGAGCGCACCACGCTCGAGTCGATGACCTCGTCGTACGAGATCTCGCCGGCCTGGCCCACGCGGAACGCCGGGTCGCCCATCTGGTAGACCATGCGCGCCTCGTCGCAGGTGAAGATCTGGCCGTCGTAGTTGTAGGCGATCTGGCCGACGCCGGCCCCGCAGGGCGAGCGGATGTCGACGTAGTTGGGATCCTGATCGGTGAGGATCTTGGCCAGGAAGATGGTCGCCCACCGCTCCATGATCTCGACCCCCTGCCGGTTGAGGTCGATGATGTAGTCGAGGGCGTCGCGGTAGAAGGGCATGAACTCGCGGGCGGCGTAGCCGATCTTGTCGTCGGTCTTCGCCGCGAAGCCGAAGGGGTTGAGGGGCCGCAGGAACACCCCCTTGAGCCCCAGGCGCACGTACTCGTCGACGATGGCGCGGGCGTGGCCCAGGCTCTCACGGGTCACGGTGAGCAGCGCCTCGACGTGGTAGAGGTCGGGGTCGAGCCCCCGCGCCACGTAACCCGCGTTCAGCCGCTGCATCCACTCGACGGTGGCCGCGTGGGCGTTGCCCTCCGTCCACTTGCGGTTGTGGTTGTGCAGCGCCTCGGGCCCGTCGATGGAGGTGCAGACCTGGATGCCGCGTTCGAGAATGAACTGGAGCTTCTCCTCGTCCATCAGGCTCAGGTTCGTGACCAGGGAGAACGACAGCTCCTTGCGCGCGTCGCGGTTGCGTGCGGTGGCCTGCTCGACGATGCCGCGGACCACGTCCCAGTTGGCCAGCGGCTCGCCCCCCTGGAACTCGATATTGAGGTAGGGGGACGGCGTGCGGAACGCCAGGTCGAGGCACCTGTCCGCGACCTCGGGCGTCATGTCGCGACCCGCGCTCTTCATGCTCGCGCGGCTGGCGTGGCAGTAGATGCACTGCTGGTTGCAGCGCAGCGAGACGACGAAGATGTGGAGGTAGGGACCGGTCGAGAGGAAGCCCTTGCGCTGGCACAGGCGCGCCGCCGCCGCGTCCTCGTCGTAGCCCGCGCCGACCAGCCCCTTGGCCTTGAGCCGCGCGAAGGTCGGATCCGCCTCCGCGAGCTCGCCGCGCTGCCAGGCCTCGAACTCGCCGGCATCGAGGTAGTCGTACGACCCCACGTCGTTCGTGACCAGCCACTTCCCGGCCACGGCGCGGAAGCGATGCGGCGCGGGCTCGTTGGACCGGAGCCTGGTGACCCTGGACCTCGGCATCGCGCGCCCCATCACCCCTGCCCCTCGTCCTTCTTGCCCTCGTCCTTCTTGCCGTACTTGTCCTCCCACGGCGTCGCGATCCCCAGCGGGTCATCGAGGAAGTCCGCCTGGTCGGCCGGGAGGTCGGCGAGCGAGGGCTCGGCGATCGTGGGGCCCGGCGCCGCCGCGGCCGCGGCCGTCGCCGTGCCCTCCGTCGCGAGGCCCGGTGCCGCCGCGAAGAGCGCCTTGGCCAGGAGCGCCTCCCGCAGCTTGCCGTACCGCTTCGAGGTGCGCTCGCGCAGGACCTGGCCGAGCAGCTCGTTGAGGAAGTCGCCACAGAGGGCCGTGACGGCGTCCGCGCCGAGCGCGCTCTTGCCGGACAGCTGCACCCGAATCCGGTTGGGCCCGGGCTGGTCGAGGAAGACGTAGGCCTGGTTGATGAAGACGTAGGCCGCACCCAGCACGGCGTCCATGCCGTAGATGCGCATGTCCACGTCGAACGACGCGGCGCCCTTGCGGGCGTCGACCTTGATGCCGTCGAGGCTAGTCATGTCGATGATCGTAGTGAAGCCGCGAAGTCGTGGCAAGTGACTTGTCGGGGGCACGACTGCGGCGGGTGGCTGCGCTACAGGCCGCGCCGCTCCGCGAGCTTCCCGAGCCGGCGCATGACCTCGTCGACCTGCTTGCGGGCCGTGTCCGCGGCGTCCTTCGCGTCCTTCAAGGCCGCCATCTCGTCGACGGCCGCGTCGCCGGTGGCCTTGGCCAGCTCGGTGTTCATGCGGGCGTACGCATCGCCGAGGGCGGCCCACGCCCGCGCCGCCTCCTTGGAGAGCGATCGCACCTCGGAGGTCCTGGCGCTGTAGCGGTCGAAGCCCTGCGAGATCCTGCGCGCTGCCTGCGCCGCACGCGACAGCGCCTCGCGCCATTCGTCCGCTGCACCCTGGCGCCGCGGCATCCGCAGGGCCAGGCCAGCACCCATGACCTCGCTCTTGATGCTCGAGTTGAGGGCCTTGAGATCCTCGAGCACCGCGTCCGCGCCGGGCGCCCGCGCGCCGGGCGTCGCCGACGGCTGGGAGCCGGGCGCCGGTACGCCGGGCGCCGGGGACGGCTGGGAGCCGGGCCCGGCGGCAGCCACCGCCGGCTGGGATGCGGGCGCCACCCCGGTGACGCCGGTGGCCGCCGGCGGGGATGGCTTGCTCGGGCTCGAGGGCGAGCACGCAACCAGCGCGGCAACCAGGGGAAGCGCCACGATCCGTTGCATCGTCCCTCCTTTGACCCAGGACGAGGGCCCCATCTCAGCGATTCCTCGGTATGCCCGCCTCGTCCAGGGCCCGGTCGATGGCATCGAGCACGCTCCGGCGGCTGCTCGGCTCCTCCACGAACCGTCCATTGACGAAGAGGCCGGGCTCGCCGCCCTCGATGCCGGCGCGCTCGGCGAGCAGCCGGTTCTCGTAGATGAAGGGAAGGTAGCGGTCCTGGCTCACGCAGGCCCTGAAACGCGCCTCGTCCAGCCCGAGCTGGCGTGCCTTGCGCTCGAGCTCCCCCACGTGCGGACGCTCGTAGGCCCGGCGGAGCTTGGTGAAGAAGTCGCGGAAACGGCCCTGCTCCTGCGCGCAGTAGAGACCGATCTCCGCACGGTAGGGCCGGATCGCGTCCATCTGCGGGTAGTGCGGCAGCACGACGAAGCGAACCCGGTCGCCATACGCCTCGAAGAGCGAGTCCAGCACCGCGGCGAACTGGACGCCGGCCTCGGCGCCGAAGGCCTGGAGCGCGACCACCTGGACCTTGGCCCTGGCTGGTCCCACCTCGTGCGGGACCAGGGGCGAGAACGAGACTACGGGCGGCTTCGGCGGTATCAGCAGGAACTCGACCCTGGCGGCCTGCACGAGCCGCTGCCGGTACGCCTCGCGGGCCTGCTCGCGGCGCTCCACGGCCATGTGCTCGCGGGCCAGCTCGCGGCCCGCCAGCGTCTTCTGGTAGTCGTGGTGCGTCTGCAGGAACGCATCGAGCTCCTCGTCCGTCACCGGCGGGAGATCCCGGAGGGCGTCGGTCTCGCCCGCCTCGGCCGAGCCGTCCGGTAGCTTCGCCCGCTCCTGCGCGACATGCTCGGAGACGCGCTTGCCGAAGTACCGCTTGACCACGTCGTAGTACTCGCGGCGGACCATCAGCTCGCTCATGCCCGCGAGGGCGTGGACCTCGTCCTGGGTCAGGACCCGGTCGCCCAGCCGCAGCACCGGGGTGTCCCCCGGAGAGGTCCCGCCATCGAGCTCGTCCTGGCGCACGCGTCGGAGGAAGCTCGCGGGCGCCGCGGCGTTCACGATGAGCGAGCGATTGCGTCTCCAGCGGTCGAGGCGCCACATGGTCAGCGCCGCCGCCACGACCTCGGGATCGTCGGCGGAGCCGAAGCGCGCGCGCAGCTGCTCGAGCTCCTGCTGCTCGGGTGCCGGCAGCGATTCGTAGGCCAGGAGCAGGAGCTCCGGCAGCTTCCTCCGGGCGCGCTTGGCCTCGAGCTCCAGCGCCGTGCGCTCGACCAGCCAGCGCACGCCACGGCCGCGAGCGTGCTCGATGGCCGGCTCGGTGAGCCCCGCCAGCAGGTCGGGGTGGCGCGAGGCAATCTCGCGAGTCGTGATCTCTTCACTCCCGACCCTTCCGACCAGATGGGGATCGCGGTGCCTGGACAGGCCCATCAGCCTGAGATCCAGGCGATGGAAGGGCGCCGACCCCGTGAGCGGCGTGGGCACGACGTCACCGGGGGGCACGGCGTGGAGCCAACTGAGCGGCGGCGGCAGACCAGCGTCGGCGGCCGAATCTGGCACGTGATCCCGGCCGCGGACATGGAAGATGCCCAGCGCCAGCAGCACCGCCACCACCGCGAGGACCACGCTGCCCCTGAGCCATGACACGAGTCACCTGCCCCCGTCGGGATCGTCGGGCTCGAGCGGGGGCTTGGGGACATCGGGCCCCCGGTGCTGCTCGAGGCCGGCGAAGGAGAAGATCGACTGGGGGGTCTCGCCGAAGAGCTGGACGAACTCCTCCCGGCTCTTCCGGTAGCGATCGAAGCGTGCCTGGACCTCCTCGATGGTCTCGTCGGGCCGCCGCCGCGCCACGTCGTCGAAGAGGCTCGCCAGGATCCGGTCCACCGTCGGCTGGTCGGGGCAGCTGGCCGTGGTCAGGTCGCACCAGATGCTGAGCCGCACCAGCGCTTCCTTCATCCAGTACTCGCGGAAGCGCAGCCGCTCGTCGTCCGAGAACCACTCGTCGGGCGGAGTGGGACGGAACTCGGTCCAGTTGCGGGCCACCGGACGGTAGGCCGCGAGCCTGCCCTGCGCGTTCAGGACCGACTGGACCGAGCCGTCCGGCAGCGTCAGGCGCGACAGG
>JACRCY010000565.1 GCA_016218785.1 Deltaproteobacteria bacterium | reverse complement strand
GGCACCAGCAAGTGCGGCGGCGAGTGCGGCATCCACACCCGGCCGCTCGTCGACGACTACCAGATATGAGCGCGCCGCAGAAGAGCGGATCGCCCCGGCGCGGCAGCGACGGCCGCCTGCGGCGCTACACCGACGTACGGGAGCTGATCGGGAGCCCCGACAACCCGACCCCGCTCGTGCGCCTCAACCGCGTCGTGCCCGCGGGAGCCGGCGAGCTGTTCCTGAAGCTCGAGTGGTTCAACCCCTTCGGCTCGATCAAGGACCGCACCGCGCTGGCGCTGCTGCGCGGCCTGGAGGAACGCGGTCTGCTCGACGGCAAGGAGCTGGTCGAGCCCAGCTCGGGCAACACCGGCATCGCCCTGGCCGCGCTCGCGGCGCTCGCCGGGAAGCGGCTCACCGTGACCATCCCCGACGGCGTGCCCGACGAGAAGAAGGTCCTCCTGCGCATGCTCGGGGCGGAGGTGTGGACGACGCCGGACGACCTCTGCCCGGTCGACCACCCCAAGGACGGCGCCATCGCGCTGGCGCACTCGATGGTGGCCAGCGAGCCGGGGCGCTTCGCCATGCCGAACCAGTACGACAACCCCGACAACGTGCGGGCGCACTACGAGACCACGGGGCCCGAGATCTGGGCGCAGACCGAGGGGGAGGTCGGGGCCTTCTTCGCCGGCTACGGCACCTGCGGGACCTTGACCGGCGTGGCCCGCTACCTCAAGGAACGGAACCCCGCGATCAGGGTCGTCGCCGTCGAGCCGCAGAAGGGGCACCGCCTGCCGGGGCTCAAGAACCTGCAGGAGTCCCGCACCCCGAGCATCCTCGACCGCAGCCTGATCGACGAGGTCATCCGGGTCGACGACGCGCCGGCGTACGCGATGACCAAACGACTGTTCCGCGAGGAGGGCCTCATCGTGGGCCCGTCGACCGGTGCCATTGTGCACGCGGCCGCCGAGCGCGGCGCGTCGCGGGATGGACTCGGGGTGGCCATCTCGCCGGACAGCGGCTTCAAGTACGCGAGCTTCTTCGCCGACGTGCTCGGCGACGAGGGCAAGCCGAAGGGGTGAGGGAGCGAGCATGGGTAGGCAGGGCGCGGGCGTGGAGGCGGTGGGGAGAGTGGCGGCGCCGCCGGCGCTGGCGGCCGCGATCGAACGGCTCGACCAGGCCGTCGAGCGCTTCCGTGCCGGACGGCTCACGGAGATCCAGCTTCGCGCCGTACGGGTTCCGCTGGGCGTCTACGAGCAGCGGCAGGCCGGCGTCTTCATGCTGCGCGCCCGCTGCACCGGAGGCGTGGTGCGGCCGGAGCATCTCGAGCGCCTCGCCGAGGTCGCCGGCGCCCATGGCAACGGGCTCCTGCACGTGACCACGCGGCAGGAGATCCAGGTGCACGGAGTGGCGCTCGACCGGGTCGCGCCCGCGCTGCGCGCCCTGGCCGCGGTCGGCCTCACCACGCTCGGCGGCGGCGGCAACACCGTCCGCAACGTGACCACCTGCGCCGACGCCGGCGTGTGCCCGGAGGAGGTGCTCGACGCGACGTCCCACGCGGCCACGCTCGCGAACCGCCTCCTCGCGGACCCGCGTTCGCTCCTGCTCCCGCGCAAGTACAAGGTCGGGTTCGCCGGCTGCTGGCGGGACTGCGGCGGCGCGCTCGTCAACGACCTCGCCTTCGTCGCCCGCGCCGAGGACGGGATTCCGGGGTTCGCCGTGTACGCGGGCGGCGGCATGGGCTCGCGGCCCCGGATCGCGGAGCCGCTGGAGCCCTTCATCCCGGCAGCCGAGGTGCCGCTCGTGGCCGAGGCGGTCAAGCGGGTCTTCGACCGGAACGGCAACCGCAAGGACCGGCGCCGCGCGCGGCTCCGCTTCCTCGTCGAGCAGCTGGGCTTCGCCCGCTTCCGCCAGCTGTACGCAGCAGAGCGCGCGGCCCTGGGCGCCGCCGCCCCGGCCGGCGTCGTGGGCCTGCCCGACACGGGGCCGCGGGCGATCCTGGGCACCGCTGACGACGCCGACGAGCCCGCCGCGCTGCGGCGTTGGCGCGGCCGCAGCATCCTCCCGCAACGCCAGGCGGGCCTCAATCGCGTCACCATCCCCCTACCGCTCGGCGATCTGCTCGCGGGCCACGCTCGGGCGCTCGCGGGCCTCGCGCGTCGGTTCGGCGATCACGGCCTGCGGGCCACGCAGGACCAGAACCTCGCGCTGCGCTCCGTGCGCGATGGCGACCTCCCCGCGCTCCAGGCGGCCCTCGAGCAGGTCGGCCTCGGCGCCGGCCAGCCCCCGTTGCTGCGCGACCTCGTCGCCTGCGCGGGCGCGTCGTGGTGCAAGCTCGGCCTGTGCCGCTCGCGCGACCTCGCCACGGCCGTGTCGGAGCGACTCGCGGCGTGCGGGCTCGACCTCGACGCGGCGGGCGCGGTGAAGGTCGCCATCAGCGGCTGCCCCGACGCCTGCGGCCGCCACCCGATCGCCGCCATCGGGCTCGCCGGCGCGGCCCGTCGCGTGCGCGGCCGGCTCGTGCCCCACTACCTCGTGCACCTCGGCGGCCGGCTCGGCGAGGGCCGGACCCGGCTGGCGGCCGGCACGGCGATCCTCCCGGCCCGCGACGTCCCCGCCTTCCTCGAGGACCTGCTCCGCCTCTACCTCGGGTCGCCGGCGCGCGGCGACTTCGATGGCTTCCTCGAGAGTGGGGGCCGGGAGCGCGCCGTGGCCCTGGCCGCGGCCTACCGCTCCGTGCCCGGCGAGGCGGCCCTCGCCGCGGCGTGCGTCGACTGGGGCAGCGACGAGCCGTTCTCCCTGGCCGGCCGGGGCCCGGGCGAGTGCGGCGCCGGGGTCCTCGACCTGATCGAGGTGGATCTCGCCAGCGCCGACGAGGCGCTGCGCGCCGGCCGCCCCGTCGCGGCCACGGCCCTCGCCGCCCGGGCCCTGCTCGTCACCCGCGGCGAGCAGCCCGACACCGACCGCGACGCCCTGCGGCTCTTCCGCCGCGAGTTCCTCGAGAGCGGCCTGGTCGCGCCGCACTTCGTCGCACTCGTCGACGACGCACTCGCCGCCGCTGCCAGCGCCGATCCGGAGCCGGCATTCCTCGCGCCCCCGGAGGAGGTAGCGGCGTTCGTCACGGCGATCCGTGCGCTGTACGCCGGCATGGACGCATCGCTGCAGTTCGCCCCACCAGCGAACGCTGCCCCGCAGCCGGCGTCGTCGGCGCCGGAGCCGTCGCCCGCGCCCGCGGCCGTCAAGGACCTCCGCGGCGTCGTCTGCCCGCTGAACTACGTGAAGACCAGGCTGGCCCTCGCGCCGCTCCATGCCGGTCAGGTGCTCGCCGTCGTGCTCGACCAGCAAGGGGCGAAGAACGTCCCCGCGAGCGCGGCCGCGGACGGCCATGTCGTCCTCTCGATCACGGCCGAGGCCGACGCCTTCCGGGTGCTCATCCGCAAGGGCGACGCGAGGCGCAGCTCATGACCGCGCGGCTGGGAAGCGTGTCGCTCGTGGGCGCCGGCCCCGGCGACCCCGAGCTGCTGACGGTACGCGCGGTGCGCCGACTGGAGGAGGCCGAGGTCGTGCTCCACGATGCCCTGGTGCCGAACGCGGTCGTGGAGGTCGCGACCACGGCCAAGCGGCTGTGCGTGGGAAAACGCGCCGGCCAGCCCTCGTGCGCCCAGGAGGAGATCGTTCGCCTCATGATCCGCCTGGCGCGGCAGGGGCGCCAGGTGGTGCGACTGAAGTGCGGCGACCCCTTCGTGCTCGGCCGCGGCGGCGAGGAGGCAGTGGCGCTCGCCCGGGCGGGCATCCCCTGCGAGGTGGTCCCGGGGGTGAGCGCGGCGCTGGCCGCACCCGCGGCCGCCGGCATCCCCGTCACGCACCGCGGGCTGGCGTCGGCCTTCGTCGTCGTCTCCGGCCACGCGCCGGAGGCCTGCGGGCCGGTGCTCGCCAGCATCGAGCCGGCAACCGCGACGCTCGTCGTCCTCATGGGGCTCCGCAGCGCGGGTCGGATCGCCGCGCTGCTCATGGCGCGCGGTTGGCAACCCGACACGCCGGCGGCCGTCGTCGCGGCCGCCTGGACCGCCGAGCAGGAGGTCTGGGCCGGGACGCTGGAGGCGCTCGGCCGCAGCGCACTGCCGCTGGGGCTGCCCGGCACCATCATCATCGGCGCCACGGCTGGGTTCGCCCAACGACGGGGCTCCGTCGCGGCGCAAGGGCAGGGAGGAATGACATGGTGAAGCCACATGTCGCTGGAGCCGCTCTCAGGGCCGCCGCGCTCGGACTCCTGATCCTCGGGAGCGCGCCCGCGTGTCGCACGGCCTCCGGCAGCGCGGCCGGTGAGTATTCCGCACGCCGGTGAAGAGTAGTCTGCTGCTGACCGGATGAAGAATCCGATCCCGACCACGTAACTCCCCGCAACTTCTACTGGGCGGTCCTGGCATGCAGGCTGCACGTCTGCGGTTGATCGGCAATGCCGCGACGAGTCGCGACTTCCGCCGACTCGTCGTGGCGCTGCTCGCTATCATCGGTGTGGAGGACCATTCGACCATGCGCTTCGTTCTGCCTTTCGCCCTCGTGGTTGGTCTCGCGCTCGGTGCCCTCGGCTGCTCCAGGGGAGAACCCGCGCCGGCGACCGCAGCGCCGGCCGCGAAAGCGGCGCCGGCCGACAAGGTCCCGCAGTACTACTGCCCCATGGACAAGGAGGTGACCTCGGACAAGCCAGGGACGTGTCCGAAGTGCGGCATGAACCTCGAGCTCAAGAAGTGAGCCGAGCCTCTGCCTGACCGCGGCCCGCCCGGTCGTTGCCCGGCTCCGAATCGCCGGGCGCGCCACTCGACCGGCCGTCAGGCATGTCCGCGGTTTCGCTTGACCGGCGCCCGTCGGCCACCGCACGATGGGAGGCCATGGGGGCCGCCACGGCTGGGCCCATGAGCACCGCGCCGCTCCTCGCGCTCGTCGCCATCGTGCTCGCGGCGCTCGTCGTCGAGGCGTCGCTCGGCTTCGGCGCGACCGTCATCGCGGTGGCGCTGGGCGCGTTCTTCTACCCCATCGACGTCCTGCTGCCGGCCTACGTGCCGGTCAACATGCTGCTGTCGGCCTACCTGGTGGTGCGCCACCACGACGGGGTCGACGGACGGTTCCTGCTGCGCCGCATCGTCCCGTTCATGACGCTCGGCCTCCCCGTCGGGTTGCTGCTGTTCGGCTACTCGAGCGGCCCGCACCTGAAGGTGCTGTTCGGCGTGTTCGTGGTGGGGCTGTCGGCCCTGGAGCTCCTGCGCCTGGCGCGGTCGGCCCCCGCGGCCCGGACCGCCGCCGGGGAGCCCGCCGCCGACGGCGCGGCCCCTCAATCAACGGTGCGCCCGCTCGCCACCGCGCCGGCCGCGGTGCTGCTGCTCCTCGGCGGGGTCATCCACGGCGCCTTCGGCACGGGCGGCCCCATGGCCGTCTACGTGGCCGGCCGGCAGCTCGCGGACAAGCGCATCTTCCGCAGCACCCTCTCGGCGCTGTGGCTGCTGCTCAACGGGGTGCTGGTGGTCACCTACGCCCTCGGCGGCTACCTGACGGCCCAATCGGCGAAGCTGAGCCTGGTCATGTTGCTGCCGCTGGTCGTGGGCACGGTGATCGGCGAATGGACGCACCGGCGGCTGCAGGGGCGCACCTTCGCCACGGTCGTCTTCGTCGTGCTCCTGGCGGCGGGGCTGACGCTCGCGCTCCGATCGCGGTAGGGAGGCATCCATGGACCTGTCTCGCGACCAGACCCGCTTCGAGGACCACTACGGCCTGAGCCGGCTGCCCTGGTTCGAGATCCGCGACGGCCGCCTCGCGCTCAGGGACCGCACGCTCGGCCCCATCGTCGACGTGCACACGCACCTGGCCCTCTCCTACGTGCGCCGCACCACGGTGGACCTCGAGGCCGCGCCGGGCCCCACGCAGCACTACCTCCCCATGGCGCGGCCGCTCGATCTCGACGTCTACTGCAACCGCAACATCCCGCCCGCCGACCTCAAGCGCCTGATGAGGGATCTGTCGATCGCGTCGGTCACGACGTCGGGCATGCGCGTGACCCACACGGTCCCGAACCTCCTGCGCGAGATGCGGGAGGTCGGTGTGACCGCGTCGCTGCTCCTCCCCATCGACTTCCCGGCGCTGTCGTACAACGCCGCGGCCTACCTCGAGGTCGCCGCGGCGCACCGCGAGCTGCCCGCCCTGGGCAGCGTGCACCCCTACGCCCCCGACGTCGCCGGCAAGCTCGACGCGCAGCAGGCCGCGGGCGCGCGCGGCGTGAAGGTGCACCCGGCGGCGCAGCTCATGGCGCCCGACAACGAGCGCGCCATGCGCCTCTACCGGCTCTGCGCCGAGCGCCGCCTGCCGGTCCTGTTCCACTGCGGACCGGTCGGCATCGAGAACGTCTACAGCCGCTACCTCTGCCGCCTGCGTCACTACCGCCGCGCCGTGGCCGAGAACCGCGACGTCACCTTCGTGCTCGGCCACTCGGGGGCGCTGGAGATGGAGCAGGCGCTCGCGCTCTGCTGCGAGTTCGACAACGTCTGCCTCGAGGTCTCGTGCCAGGCGGTCTCGAACGTGCGCCGCATCGTGCAGGAAGCGCCGCCCGACCGGATCATGTTCGGATCGGATTGGCCCTTCTACCACCAGTCCATCCCGCTGGCGAAGGTGCTGCTGGCGACCGAGGATCGCAGGGAGCTGCGGCCGGGAATCTTCTGGCAGAACGCCGCGCGGGTCTTCCGGCTGGAGCTGCCGGACCCCTCGTAGGCGGGCAGCACGCCTCGGCGCGCGCGGCTGCAGTGCTGGCCGGCCTACACCGTCGGTGCTGTAGGCTAGAATCTCACTTTTGCTTGACGAGGCCTACAAAGTAGCAGATTGTACGTGCTTCCGGGGAGGAGCCTATATATGAGGTTCGATATGAATCATCATCGGTGGTTACTGGTAGCGTTCGTGTGTGTTGCGCTCGTGGTCGGCTGCAAGCAGGGGCTTGAGCCCGGCGGCCAGGACGACGCCGGCGCGAGTCACTTCCGCGACGACGGCGGCCCGGCCAGCCAGGACGCGCCGGTCAACACCCAGCAGGACGGCCCCCAGAATCCCGCGCAGCACGACGGCGCGGTCACGCAGCACGATGGCGCGGTCACGCAGCAGGACGGCCCGGCCGTGCAGCATGACGGCTCGACGACCACGGCCAAGCTCCCGGGGAGCGCGTGCCAGTGCGACGGCGAGTGCCAGGCCGTCGGCACGCACGTCGGCATCTGCGTCTTCGGCGTGTGCATGACGCGAGCGTCGGCCGCCTGCTCCGCCGCCGGCTCCACCGCCGAGTGCGGCGCCGGCTCGCGCTGCTGGGGGCTCCAGGGGCAGACCGGCTCGATCTGCTGGCCCGACTGCGCCACGTACACCGCCTGCGCCGGTACCTGCGACGGCGACGGCTCGTGCGTCTCCACCTCGGCGATGGACTGCGACCACACCTGCGGCGCGTACTGCTCGCAGCCGGTCAACCCCGGCACCGGCCCCGGCCCGGTGCCGACCACGCCGCCCGCCTGCCTCTCCTCGCTGCCGCCGCGCGACTGCACGGGCACGAGCGCCTACTGCAGCCAGCTCATCACCTTCGACCCGCGCACGAACACGTCGTGGGACGACTACGCGATCAACGGCGAGACCTCGTCGAACCAGTACCGCAGCTACCTGCGCCGCGATCTCGTCATGTTGATCCAGTACGCGACCGCGAAGGTCGCCTGCCTCGCCAGCGGCTGGACCACCGGCACCGGCGGGGCCCTGGGCCTCGGCGACATGAGCGAGTCGAACGGCGCCATCCCGGGCACCAGCGTGGGCAGCCCGGGCCACCCGGCGGGCACCCACACCAACGGGGTGGACATCGACGTCGGCTACTACCAGAAGAACACCAGCGACAACCGCCTGCGCGAGATCTGCACTCACACCACGAGCGGCGTCGAGCAGTACCACTGCACCGCGGCCCCGACCACGCTCGACCAGTGGCGCCATGCGCTCTTCCTCGGCGTCCTGACCGAGCACGCGCGCCTGCGCGTGGTGGGCGTGGACGGCAAGGCGGGGCCCATCATCGAGGCCGCGATCACCCAGCTCTGCACGGACGGCTGGATGTCGGGCGCGTCGTGCAACGACGTGCCGCTCGCGTACGAGGTGACGGACACGGGCATGGGGTGGTTCCTGTTCCACCACCACCACTCGCACGTCAGCCTGACGCCGACGAGCGGCAAGATGGCCCGGCCGAGCCGCTGCCTCGACGCGGCCTGCGCCATCGGCTCGCGCAAGGCGCTGCCGCTGCCCCCGTACAGCGTCGACTAGCCGCTACAGCGCGAGGTCGGGGTTGGTCCAGTCCCCGTCGATCAGGGGGGGACGTTCCCGTCCCCCCTCGCGCGGCAGAGCCGCGCGAGCCGCCCCCCACCGCGCGCTCCCCGCGCGGGAAGGCCCTGGGTGGCCGTCGGGTTCGTGGGCGGCTACAGCGCGAGGTCGGGGTTGGTCCAGTCCCCGTCGATGGCGCGGACCTTCCAGTCGCCCCCCTCGCGCGCGAACCTCACCGTCAGCTCGAAGCGCTGCGCCCCCTGCGGTATCAGGTCGCCGAGGCGGTTGATCTCCGAGCGGCCCAGGAACGCGTGCGCCACCGTGGTCACCGTCGCCGTCTCCCCCTCGACCTCGATCTTCGTGTCGCGCAGGATGACCGTGACCGGGCCGCGGCGCAGCACCCAGAAGGCCAGGCCCCGCATCTGCGGGTTGGTACGCGAGAGCTTGTCCTGGTAGTCGGGGGAGAGGTGGCGCGCGGCGCGGGCCACGTCGCGCGCCTGGAGCGCCTCGCAGCCGTCGTCGAGGACGCGGCGGATGGCGGCCTCGGGCGTCTCGCGCTTGCAGGCGGAGGTGGTCGCGATGCCGGCGAGGGCGAGGAGCGGAACGACGAGGTGAAGTCGGCGGCGGGTCCCGGGCACGTGCCGGGCCTAGCGCGCGGGGAGGGTGATCGTCAACGCCTGCTCCGGCGGCTTGCCGGCGGGCTTGCCCGGCGCCGGAGCGGTCCCGGCCGGCAGCGAGCCCTCCTGCGTGCGCACGGTCAGGCGCTGGCCGTCCCAGGCGATGACGGTGATCTGGAATCTCACGGGGCGCCGGAACACACCGGCACTCGTCACCGTGGCTGCCAGGCCGGCGCCGGTCTGCGGCGGCAGCGTCGCCGCGAACAGGCCCGCGGGGCCGGCGTTCACGACGTCGGGCAGGGGCACCGCCCCGAGCGCCAGCGCGAGGCGCGCGGCCAGGTCCTCCCAGGTGAGGATCACGGCCACGCCGGGGCTGTTCAAGACCTGGAGGCGGCGGAGTGACCGCTCCATGCCCTCGCGCTCGCTCTGGCCGGCGGGCCCGGGCGCCGCCATGAGCCGCGCCGTGCGCGCCGCCGACCACAGGCGCGCCCACCGCCGCGGATCGGTCGCCCCCGGCTCCCCCTCGCCGCCGGAGACCTTGCGCTCCAGCCGCTGCGCCTCGTCGACGCCCCCCCCGCCCGCGCCCGCGGCCGCGAGCCGGAGGATCGCCGCTGGATCGTCGGGGCGGTACTCGGTGAGGGTCCGGCACTGCCGGTACGCCAGCTCGCACCAGCCGTGGCGGAGGTAGATGTCGCCGAGGAGCTGGCGCGCCGCCGGGTCGGCGGGCGCGAACTCCACGAGCTCGGAGTAGGCGCGCATGGCCTCCTCCTTGCGGCCCGCGGCCACCATCAGGTCGCCGATCTCCTGCATGAGCGCGGGGGACGCGCGGCCGTCCTCGCGCAGCTTGAGCGCGATGGGGAGCGCCTCCTGCGGCTTGCCCGCGGCCACGAGGGCGCGGATGAGGCGGATGGCGCAGCCCACCGACTGCGGATACTGCGCGCAGACCTTGCGCAGCTCGGCCACCCGCTTGCCCGGATCGGCGGTCTTGGCGAGCGCCGCCTCGGCGAGGCCCCAGTTGACGGACTCGGCGTACGCCGAGACGGACGCCATCTCGGGCGTGACCGCGCGGCGCAGGAGCTGCCGCCGCACGAAGTCCTGGGACTTGGGGTCCTGGATCGCGGCGAGCAGCCCGCTCACCTCGGCGGGCGTGGTCACGCGGAGCTGGATCAGATCGAGCAGCTCGTGGCGGTCGCGCTGGTGGGGCACCTCGCAGTGGGCCTGGGCGCGGCGGTAGACGGAGATCCAGCCGGCGAGGCTGCCGGCCTGGTCGAGCTGGCTCGCCCACAGCGCGCGGCGGTGGGCCAGGGGCCGCCGCGAGGCGTCGCTGCAGTAGTCGACGGGCACGAGCGAGGCCAGCAGGTTCGCCGCCCGCGCGTTGCGCGCCTCGTTGTCGGCCTCCTTCTCCGCGGCCTGCTTCGCCTTGTCCTTGGCGCCGCCGAAGGGGTCGCGGAGATCGCGCGCGGGGCGCGGCGGCTGCGCAAACGCGTGGCGTCCGGGAGCCACCGGCCGCGCGGCCATCTTGCCCTCCTCGCCGGCAATGCGCACCCTCGCGCCGGCCGGCTCGCTCTTCGCGACCGCGCGGCCGCCGCTGCTGCCGCCGCCGGTGGCGAGCCGGTCGATGTCGCCCCGGGTGGATTCGTCGGTCGGGACCGTCGAGACCGGTCCGGCAGTGGCGCCCGCGGGCGCGGCGGCCGGCTGCGCCGCGACCGTCGGCGACGGCGCCATCCTGACGGCGTGGCTGCCGCGAGAGCCCTTGCTGGCGGAGTCGCCTCGATAGCTCTTCGGCATCGCGACGTCCTGCTCCTCGGTCATGACGGGTTTGTGCCGCCCGCCCAGCGCGTCACACCCGAACAGCGCGAGGGGCGCGGCGGCGGCGGCCCCCATGCCGTCGGAGACGCCGTCGTGGAGCCCGTCGGGGAGGGTGAGCGCGGCCTGCGGCACCAGCCCCCAGATCGGGTCGCGCACGCGGCGCTTGATGCCCATGCGCTGGTACTGGTCCTCGCTCTCGAGCACCAGGAACGAGGTGAAGGGCGTCATCAGCGCGTAGTCGGTCCCCAAACGGATGATCACGCCGCGGTTCTTCTGCAGGTCGGCGCCCATCAGGCTCTGCAGGTAGCGCCGCGCCCAGAGCGTCGGCACGTACGAGTAGTCGCGGCCCGACTTCGGCGAGAGGCGGTGCGTCTTCGCGAACGGCTTGCCCGCGAAGCTCCCCGAGACCTTCACGCTGTCGGGGAGCGGGTGGTGGGTGCGGGCGAGGAGGGTCACCTCCTGGCCGCGCGACACCTTGCCCGCCGCCGAGGAGAACACCTGGTCGAGGCCGGCGCCCAGGTCGAGCTTGAGGTCGGTGATGGTCGGCGTCTTGAGGTTGCCGACGAAGCGCAGCGCCTCCTGCACCGCCTGCTCCGGCTGGTCCACGCGGAAGCTCGCGCCGCCGCCGATGCGCGCCAGGCGCTGCAGCAGCGAGTGATTGGCCTGCGCGCCCACGGCGATGGTGAAGAGGCGCGCGCTCGACCCGGCCACCGAGCGCGTCAGCCGCTCGGCCAGCGCGTCGCCGTGGAGCTCGCCCACCGTGGGGCGGCCGTCGCCGATGTAGACCACCGCGGGCTGGTTGGCGCCGTGCAGGCGCCGCAGCGCCACGTCGAACAGCGCGCCCAGGTCGGTGGCGCCGCCGGGGCGCACGCCCGCGAGCCGCTCGAGGCCTTTCGCCACCGCGCCCTCGTCGGCCGGCGCCAGCTCCTTGTCCGGCCACAGGATGCGCGGCTCCAGGTCCGCGGCCATGACGGCGAACCGGTCGCTCGTCGACAGCGCCCGCAGGATGGCCTCGGCCACCTCGGAGCGGAGCTGCCGCTCGGCGTCGTCGCCGCCGGCGGAGGTGTCGACCACCACCACCACATCGCCCGGGACCTTCTTCACCTCGTCCCAGCTCACGTCGGGCGTGTAGCGCAGCATGACGTAGGCCGCCTCGGCGCGGCTCGAGGCCACGCGCATGGCGCGCAGCGGCTCGGTCTCCCGGGCGGTCATCTCGAGCAGGAAGTCCCCTTGCGGCTTGTAGCCCGAGCGCCGCACGGTGACCCGCTCGCCCCCGCCCTCGATGCGCGCGTCGGCGGTCGTGGCCACCGTCATCTTCTTGCCCTCGTCGCCCAGGTCGACCGCGAGCGAGAACTCCTGGATCTGCACGTCGCCGCCGCCCATGGGGTAGACGTAGTGGGTGCGGCCGTCGACGGTGGGGAGCAGCTCGATGTAGGAGAGCACCACGCGCCGGTCGCCCGCCGCCGGGATGGGGAAGATGCGCGCGCGGAAGGTGCGGCCGTCGATCCACTCGAGGAGCGCCGGGTCGAACGCCTGGCGGACGGCGGCCTCGTAGGCCTCGCGGGCCTGCTTGCGCTCGATCACCTCGCCGTCCACGAGCACGTTGTTGACCTC
>JACRCY010000564.1 GCA_016218785.1 Deltaproteobacteria bacterium | reverse complement strand
GGATGCGCTCCAGGAGCGGCGCGGCCCCCGCCGGAACGCCGCCGACGAGCAGGTCGGCGGCGGCGCGTGCGCCGGCCACCGCCTCGAGCTCGTCGCCCGCGGCGACGGCGAGGTGCGACACGCGCTGGAGGTGCGTGGCCGCCTCCGCCGGTTGCCCCCGGGCGAGGAGGACCGCCGCCTGCGCGAGCAGCGCGGCGGTCGCGTCGGGCCGCCCGGCCAGGGTGCGGCCGGCCAGATCGGTGGCGGAGTCGAACCCCGCTGGCGTCGCGGCGAGGATCTCGAGCAGACGCTCGACGAGGTAGGGCTGCTCCCCGTCGCGTTGGACCGCCGCGACGCAGGCGCGACGGCCGGCCTCGAGGGAACCGGTCGCCAGCTCCTCGTCGACGGCGGCGAAGCGACGGGCGCCCTCCTCGCGGGCCGCGAAGCGCACCGGCACCGGCGGCGTCGGCGCCGGCTCCCCGGGGCCGTAGTCGAGCACCACGCCGGTCGCGGCCACCTCCAGCGCCCGCCGGCGCGCGTGGGCCACGTCGGGCAGGCGCCAGCCGGCGGGCGGCATGACGCCGAAGAGCGCCTCGTCGAGCGGGTCGACCTCGAGGTCGCCGATCCCACGGACGCGGGGACCGTCGTCACCCTGGCCGGCGATGCAGCCGAGCAGCAGCGCGCGGCCGATCAGCCCTGCGGGCCACGGCAGGAAGCCGTACACGCGCACGTCGGCGAGCGAGACGCGGACGGCCCGCTCGCCCGCCGGCACGAGGTAGGCGCGCGCGGTGAAGGCCACGGTCGCACCGGACCGTCGCGCGGTCCCGCCCACCTCGGCGCAGCCGTCGCGCAGGCGCACGTCGGTGATCTCGATCCCCTGGGCCCGGACCCCGGGCCGGGTCGCCAGGAAGCCGGCCATCTCGGCCGCCCCGATCCGCAGGCGCGCGCGGCGCAGCCGGCTCCGGCGGTGCTGGAACTTCCCGGCGCCCCCCGACACGTCGAAGGGGAAGGTCAGGTCGGGGATCTCCAGCTCGAGGTGCTCGCAGAGGCAGAGGCTCCCACCGGGGCGGTCGCGCAACGCGAGGACGCCCGTGCCCGCCACGAAGCTCAGGCTGAACCCCAGCGGGTTCGTGCCCGAGGGCGGCGGCGCGGACCCAGCGGGAGTGGAGTCGACCGGGGACAAGGCGGCGCAAGCATACCACGCACTTTCCCGCCGGAGAACGGTGACCGCAGCCAGAGGGCCGCAACTCCCGACCTACTCGCCCTCGTTCCGCTCGCGCTCGATGGCGGCGGCCTCGAAGAGCCGCCTGGTCGCCGGCTTCGTCAGCCGCGACAGCGTGATCCCGTAGTAGACGCAGAGCAGGACGGCCCACGAGCCGTAGAGCCCCACGGCCACCCCCACCATCACCTTGCTCACCACCGCGAGCTCGCCGGCCGCCTGTGGCACGTCGCCCGCCTTCACCAGGGCGTCGACCCACACGCGCGCGTTGTCGCGGGCGATGAGCACCTGCATGAGCGCGCCCAGGATCTCGACCGGGAAGAGGGCGAGGGAGGCGTTGAGCCACAGCCACCGCCCCGAGCCGAGCAGCCGCAGGGCCTGCAGCGCCCCGACCAGGAGGAGCGCCGACAGGAGGATGTTGGCCGACGCGAGGGCGACCCGGCGCTTCTTCCACCGCTGCTCGACCTGCACCATCCCCGGGACCGCCTCCTTGACCGCGTCGCGCAGCTCCTTGGGCTGCGAGCGCATGCCCGGGAACCGCTCGAGGAGCTTGGTGAACTCCTGCTCGGTCCTGGCGGCCGAGGCCCGCGACTGCCCCAGCACCTGCATCCCGCCGACGATGCCGAAGGCGCCGAGCACGACGCCGAGCACGGCGAGGGTGGTCAGCCAG
Source organism: Deltaproteobacteria bacterium (assembly GCA_016218785.1). Classification (GTDB taxonomy): domain Bacteria; phylum Myxococcota_A; class Polyangia; order JACRCY01; family JACRCY01; genus JACRCY01. The sequence continues at coordinate 3,405 of JACRCY010000564.1, read as the reverse complement.
CCCGGACGGGCAGGGAGCTTGGCCGCGGGGTCCATCGCGAGGCCAATGTAGCTACGGCGACCGGGAAAGGGAAGGGTCCGGGTGGTCGCTACCGCACCCGGGGCGAGGACGGCGTGGCTCCGCCACGCCGTCCGAGGGGGGAGTGGGGGGACGCAGAGGCGGCGGCATGAAGCGGGGCTGGAGCGTCGGCGGCCATGCCGCCGGGCGGTCCCCCCACGTCAATAGACGTTCTGGCAGGGCTGGAAGGACGCGCTGTCGGCCGCGCCTCCCTTCCCCTCGTACACGAGGAGGTCGTGGTTGACGTTGATCCGGCCGGCGTCGCGGATGGCCACGCACTGGCGCTGGGCCCAGTCGGAGAGCACCTCGCCCCACTTCTGGAGCTGCTGGCGCCGCGTGAACTCGTCCTTCTGCTTCTCGAACTCCGCGGGCACCGGCTCCTGTCGCTCCTTGAGCCGGGCGACGATGAACGTGCCGCCGACCTCCCACACCTTGTCCAGGACCGGCTTGTCCGACTTCGCGTCGAACGCGGCCTTGGCGAGGTCGGCAGAGACGCCGATCTGCGAGACGACGTTGCCGCGGCGCTCGAAGGCACCGGTCTCCTCCAGCTCGGGCACGCCCACGAGCTTGGGCCGGGCGAGGCGCGGCTGCGACGACGCCTCGTCCGGCTCCTCCTTCTTCTTCGGGAACATGGCGTCGAGCTTGGTCCCGTCCTTCACCTTCTTGAGGGTCTCCTCGGCCATCTCCTTGGCGCGCGCCTTGCGGCGGTCGGTCATGATCAGCTTGGCCGCGATCTCGCGCTCGACCGCCTCGAGCCTGATGTCCCCCTCGCGCTTCTCCTCGAGCTTCATGAGGACGAAGCCCTGGTCCGTGCGCAGCACCTCGCCCAAGACGCCCGCCTTGGCCGCGCCGACCCTCTTCTGATCGTCGGGGCCTAGGCCCAGACGTGCGATCTCCTTCCAGCCGATCTCGCCGCCCTTCCCCCTGGTGGCCTCGTCCTCGGAGAGCTTGGCCGCCAGCGCGGCGAAGTCGTCCCCCTTCAGCGCCTTCTGCAGCGCGGCCTTGGCCGCGGCCTCCTTGACCTTCGCCACCTCGGGCTTCGCGTCCTTCTCCGCCTGGAACACGATCTGCCGCGTCCGCACCTGCGGCCGCAGCTTGGTGTACTCGTAGGAGTGGCTCTTGTAGTAGGCCTCGATCTCCTTCTTCTTGTCCTTGACGAAGGCGTCGAGCTCGGCCGCGGTCGGATCGCCCACGTCGATCTTGAGCGGGTCGAAGCGCACGAACTCGAGGTTCACCTTGAGGTGCTCCTGGTCGTAGGCGCGCCGCACCTCGTCGGGGGAGACCTTGATCGAGCCCCGCACCAGCTCGCGCATGCGCTCGGCGAGCATCTCGCGGCGCTCCTCCTCCACGAAGCGCTTGAGCGACATGTTCAGCTGAAACTGGACGAAGCGCTCGAGGAGGGCCTTGTCGAAGACGTCCTTCTTGAAGATCCACCCGCGCACGTTCTGCCGCACGCCCAGGACCACCATGCGCCCGTCCTCGAGCATCTCCTCGACGTCCCGCTCGGAGACGGTGAGACCGAGCTTCTCCGCCTCCTGGGCGAAGAGCTCGCGCTCGATGAGCTTGCTCATGATGCGCTCCTTGAGGCGGAGCGCCCGGGCGCGCTCGGGGCGCATGTTCGGGCCGTTGTAGACGAACCACCCGAAGTAGAAGGCGCCGTCGCTCATCTCCTGGCTGCCCACCTTCGCCGCGACCCCCTGGTGGGTGGCGGCGCCGCCGCAGCCCTGGGACTGAGGCCCGAAGTTGATCACGAAGACCGCGATGATGATGCCGAAGAAGACGTAGATCAGGATCGATCGCGATTGCTTGCGGAATACTTCGAGCATGCGCCGAGTGCCCCGTGGCTAGAGTGCCAGCGGTTTTTAGCCTATACGCCGCCGGAGGGCAAGAGGGCCTGGGTTCAGGGCGGATACGCCAGGCGAGGGCCAGGGGGTGCAGGGGGTTGCCCCGAAACGCGGTGGATCCCCGCGAGCAGGGGGCGTATAGTCCGACCGTTGGTGCAGCGAACGCAGGGGGACTCAACGGGAGGTCAGGTCATGGCGAACGATTTCTGCCACATCGAGCTGAACACCGACAACGTCGACAGGGCTCAGCAGTTCTACAGCAAGCTGTTCACCTGGAAGTTCGAGGTCACGGACATGGGGGGACACGGCACGTACACCATGATCACCCCGGGCGCGGGCCCGAACGGCGGCCTCATGAAGAAGCCGATGCCCGACGCGCCCAACATGTGGCTGGTCTACGTCCAGGTCGACAACCTCGACCAGACGCTCGCGTCGGTACCCAAGCTGGGCGGCAGGGTGCTCATGCCTAAGACGCCGATCCCCAACGTCGGCGCGTTCGGCATCGTCCAGGATCCGACGGGCGCCGTCTTCGGCGTCTGGTCCAAGTAGCCCTCCGCGAAGCCCCCCTCCGAGAGTGCCCCGGGGGCACATGTGTCACTCCTGGCACAAGCCCTCGCGCACGCCGTGGCACAACCCGTGGCACAACGTTCTACCAACTCGCCGTGATCACGTTGGCCCGGCCTGGCATCCGCGTTGCTAGCAGTACGGAGCAGGAGGTCCACCGTGGACATCAACTACGCCCTGCTGATGCCGCCCCCGCCCCGTCCCGTCCCGAAGCATCTCCTGGTAGGCGTCCTTGGCAGCGTCGGGCTCATCGCCCTCTCGGCGATCGTCGTGGCGGGGGTGCTCCTGAGCTCCTACTCGCACAGCGACGCGCGACCGGCCATGCTGGGCGCCAGCGTGATGTCGGCGGCGGTCAGCCCGGCCCCGCAGCCGCCTGCGCCCGCGGCGGCCATGCCCGCGCCGGCGGCCCCCGAGCCGACAGCGGCGCCATCCGAGCCCGCCCCCGCGCAGGTGAAGAAGGCCACGCCCGCCAAGAAGCGCATCGGGCGTCACGGCAAGTCCCGGACCACGAAGGCCGCGCCCGCGAAGGCCGGGCCCGCCAAGCGCGTGAAGGGCCCGGACGCCGCCCTGCGCAAGCTGCTCGGAATCTAGCCCCAGGCCTTCGGCCTTCGGCGGTCAACGTTGAAGGCTCAACGTTGAACCTACGACCTTCAACGGCAGCAATCACCCCTTGCGCGGTCGCGGCAGCTGGTACTCCTCGAGCCGCCGGATCAGCGTCCGCCGCGCGATGCCGAGCTCCCTGGCCGCGAGCCCCTGGTTGCCATTGCAGCGCCGGAGCGCGTCGATGATCGCCTGGCGCTCGGCCCGGGCGCTCGCGAGAAGTCGACCACTTTCGCTCACGAGAAGTCGACCACTACTGGATCACGAGAGGTGGGCTTCCAGGGGCTCCGACGTGTGGCGATCTGCCACGCCAGTGGGGCGAGCGGCCACATCGCGCTCG
>JACRCY010000563.1 GCA_016218785.1 Deltaproteobacteria bacterium | reverse complement strand
CGCGGCATGCGCCAGTCATCGCCGCACCTCGCGCCCGCCGCCACTTTCTGCGCCGCCCCTGCGGCGCCTACCCGGCCGCGCCCCTACCTGACCGGGGCCCGCCGACCGTCAACGCGGGCTCGGGGACCACCGACAGTGAAGAGCTCGTCCTCCTCGAGGCGCTCGACCTTGATCGACGGGTCCCAGCCGCTGGCCTCGGCCATGTTCTTGGCCGCGCCCAGGTTCTGGAGCACATAGAACGCCTTGGCCGAGAGGTTGGCGAACGGATCGCGCGAGATGGCCACGTGATCCACGCGCTCGGGCTGAACGCCGCCCAGGCGCAGGCACTCGCGGACCGCGAGCGTGGGGAAGCCGGCGCAGTGTTTCTGGCGGTTGAGGCGCTCCTCGGCGATGGCCGCGACGAGCTGGCCGTCAACCACGAGCGCGGCGGACGCGTCGCCGTGGAACGCGTTGACACCCAGGATGGCGATGGACATGGGGTTTCCTCGCTCGGCGGTGTTGATGTCGGGAAGCGGAGAATGCGTCAACCCGCTGCGTCGCGCAAGAGGGCGAGGGGGTTCAGGGCGGCAGGGGCGCGCCGCCACAGCTCGTGGCTGCCCCGCGCGCTGCGGTCGAACGCGAAGCCGAGCGCGCGGAGGCCCCGCGCGATATCAGCGTACGTGAACCCCCCGAGGCGCCCCAACGGTCACTTGCCCGGGATCGCGACCACGGCGGTCACGGGGAGCGCCCGCCGCGGGCTGCGGGTGAAGACCGGGGGTAGCTCGTCGCCATGCTCGAGGCACGACTCCACGATCTTGCGCGCGACGTCCTGGGCGATTTCCACGGTCTCGGACAGCGTGCGTCCCTGCGCCACGAGCCCGCGAACGTCCGGGCTGGTGGCGACGTAGCCGCCCTCCGGCAACTTCTCGACCTCGAGCCGGATGGGGACCTCATCGAACTCGACGGGACGCCGTCGCGCCATGCCGCACCTCACTGACGAGCCGCCATGATTATAGCGCCTCCAGTAAGCGGACGCAGGGATGCTGCCCGCGGGAGCCAGGGGCCGCGGACCACTGGCACGCCGCTGGACGCGCGGCACGGCCACACGTAAGCTCCCGCCCATGGAGCTGGCGAAGAAGCGCATCGTCGTCACCGGCGGGGACGGGTTCCTGGGGCGCAACCTGTGCGCGGCGCTGAAGGGCCGCGGGTGCCGGGCCGAGGACATCTTCGTGCCGCTCGAGGGGGATTTCGACCTGGTGCAGGGCGACTCGGTGCGGCGGCTCTACCGCGAGGCGCGGCCCGAGGTGCTGTTCCACCTGGCGGCCGTGGTCGGCGGCATCGGCGCGAACCGCCGAAACCCCGGGAAGTTCTTCTACGACAACCTCATGATGGGCGTGCAGCTCATCGAGGAGGGGCGGCGCGCGGGCCTGGAGAAGCTGGTCGCGGTCGCCACCATCTGCGCCTACCCCAAGTTCACGCCCGTGCCGTTCCGCGAGGAGGACCTGTGGAACGGGTACCCCGAGGAGACCAACGCGCCCTACGGGCTCGCCAAGAAGATGATGCTGGTGCAGTCGCAGGGCTACCGGCAGCAGTACGGGTTCAGCTCGGTGGTGCTTTTTCCTGTCAACCTCTTCGGTCCCGCCGACAATTTCGACTCCGAGTCGTCGCACGTCATCCCGGCGCTGATCCGCAAGATCGACCAGGCCATGCTCGCGGGCGCGCACGAGGTCGTGCTGTGGGGCGACGGCTCGCCCACGCGCGAGTTCCTCTATGTCGAGGACTGCGCCGCGGGATTGGTGCTGGCGGCCGAGCGCTACGACCGGAGCGAGCCCGTGAACCTGGGCGCGGGGTTCGAGATCTCGATCCGCGAGCTGGCCGAGACGATCCGGCGGCTCATGGGGTACGAGGGCACGTTCACCTGGGACACGTCGCAGCCGAACGGGCAGCCGCGGCGGCGGCTGGACGTGACGCGGGCGCGGGAGTGGTTCGGGTTCGAGGCGAAGACGCCGTTCGCGGAGGGACTCAAGCGCACCATCGACTGGTGGCGCAGCGAGGGGCGGCAGCGGTACGAGGGGAGGCCGTAAGCCATGAAGCGGGCGCTCATCACGGGCATCACGGGCCAGGACGGGAGTCACCTCGCCGAGCTGCTGCTGGGCAAGGGGTACGAGGTGCACGGCGTGGTGCGGCGGTCGTCGTCGTTCAACACCGGCCGCATCGACGAGATCTACCAGGACCCGCACGTGCCCGACCGGCGCCTGGTGCTCCACTACGGCGACCTCAACGACGCCAGCTCGCTCAACACCATCCTCCGGCAGGTGCGGCCCGACGAGATCTACAACCTGGGCGCGCAGAGCCACGTGCGGGTCTCGTTCGACGTGCCCGAGTACACGGGCGAGGTCACGGGCCTCGGCACGCTCCGGCTGCTCGAGGCCGTCCGCGAGTCGGACCTCAGGCCGCGGTTCTACCAGGCGTCGTCGTCGGAGCTGTTCGGCAGCGCGCCGCCGCCGCAGAGCGAGGCGACGCCGTTCCAGCCGCGCTCGCCGTACGCCTGCGCCAAGGCCTACGCCTACTACATCACCAAGAACTACCGCGAGGCGTACGGCCTCTTCGCGGTGAACGGGATCCTCTTCAACCACGAGTGCGTCACCGCCGAGACGCCGGTGTTCGTTCGGCGCGACGGCCTCCTCGATCTCGTTCCCATCGAGGACCTCGTGCCGCACCGCACCCACCCCCACACGGGGACTCGCTTCACGACGGAGGTCGGGCCTGCGGACGCCTTCGAGGTCTGGGATGCCCGAGGGTGGACACGGGTGACCTGCATGACCGCGACCTGGAACGGGAGCGGACGGCGGCCCGCCAAGGTCGTTCACCGGGTCGCGGCCCGCGGCGCCGTCTTTCAGGCCACCGCCGATCACGTCGTCTTCACGCGGCGCGAGGACCGCCCGACGGAGACGCCGGCGGGCGAGGTCCAGCCGGGCGACCTGCTGCCGTTGATCCGACTGCCCGAGTCGCCCGACGTCGTCAACATGACCGAAGACGAGGCGTGGTTGCTCGGGATGCTGGCGGCCGAGGGGTACGTCTCCGCGGAGGGGAAGCTCCGCGTCGTCAACCAGGACCACGGGCTCCTGAACGAGGTCGCGGCATGCTGGCGCCGCGTGACCGGGGGCGGGGTCCGTTGGAGCGAGCACCCGAGCGGATTCGCCGGGGGCGAACCGGTCACCCGCCTCGATTTCACTGCCGGGCGCAGCTACGGCCGGTACGTCCACGACGAGCTGAACACCCGGTCGGGGGACCAGCGGGTCCCCCGACGGGTGCTGAACGCCTCATCGGCCGCGCGGCTGGCGTTTCTGCGCGGGTTCAACGCGGGGGACGGGTTGCGCAGCACGCCGTGCACCTACGAGTTCCAGGGGTTCAAGACGTCGTCGGCGGTCCTGGCCGCCGGACTCTACTGGCTCGCTGTGGGCACGCTGCGGCAGCGCGCCATCATCTGCGTCGAGGACCGGGACGGGCGCCGCTGCTTCCAGATCAACCTGAATTCGCCGAACGTGCCCGGGGAGAAGGGGCAGCATCTTCGTCGCCCGCTGGAGGAGGTGGTCGACGCGGGGCCGGTCCCGCACCGGGGGTGGCTCTTCGACCTCGCGACGGAGACCGGGACCTTCCACGCGGGCATCGGCCAGGGGTGGATCCACAACTCTCCGCGGCGCGGCGAGACCTTCGTCACCCGCAAGATCACGCGCGCGGTCGCGCGCATCAAGCTGGGGCGCCAGGACAAGCTGTTCCTCGGCAACCTCAAGGCCAAGCGTGACTGGGGCTACGCCCCGGAGTTCTGCGAGGCCATGTGGCTCATGCTGCAGCAGGACCGGCCCGACGACTACGTCGTGGCCACGGGGGAGACGCACTCGGTCGAGGAGTTCCTGGACGAGACGTTCGGCTACCTGGGCCTCGACTGGCACCAGCACGTCGAGATCGACCCGCGCTACTTCCGGCCGGCCGAGGTGGACGCGCTGTGCGGCGACGCGACCAAGGCGGCGCGGCTGCTCGGGTGGAAGCCGAAGGTCACGTTCCGGGAGCTGGCCCGCATCATGGTCGACGCGGACCTCCGGCTGGCGCAGGCGCCGGGCCGGTAACGCGCCCCCCGCCGCAGTCCTCGCGCGGGTCGGGCGCGAGCTGGGCCGGCCTGTCCGGCCGGATTCCCGGAATCCGGACAGCCGGGCGCCGGGGCGGGCTGGTGATGGCGTGGGGTTGCCGGGGCGCGGGCCGTGGCACGCGGGGTGCTTCGCAGTGGCTCGAGGAGATCACCGTGCGGTCCGACCCGCGACGCCGGGACCGGCCGACCCGCGGCGCTGGCCGCCCGCGCGGGCTTGTAGTACACTACGTAATACAGGATCTGCGGGTGCCTCCATGACCGTCACCGTGCGCTTCGACGACGAGCTGCTGGCCCTCCTCGACCGGGTGGCTGCCCGGCGCGGTGTCGATCGGTCGGAGGTCATTCGCCGGGCGGTGCGCGCCTTCTGCGACGCACGGGCCCAGCGCGCACCTGCCTCGCCGGCCGACCTCGCCGCCGACCTGCTGGGCTGCCTCCACGGCGGCCGGGCCGATCGCAGCCGCACGCCCAGGGCCACACTGGCCAGGCTCATCCATGACCGCGCCCGGCGTCGCGCTCATTGACACCGGGCCGCTGGTGGCGTTGCTCGACGCCGCCGACGCCCACCACGAGCGGTGCGTGGCGGCATTCCGCGAGCTGGTGGCGCCGCCGGTCACGACGTGGCCCGTGCTCACCGAGGCGAGCTATCTGCTCGCCGACGTGCCGGGCGGGCCCGCCGCCCTGCTCGAGCTCGTGCGCCGCGGCGCGGTGACGGTGAGCCAGCTCGACGCGGCCGACGTACCGCGGCTGGCGCAGCTCCTCGCGAAGTACGCCGACCTCCCGGCCGACCTCGCCGACTGCTCGCTCCTGCGGGTCGCCGAGCGAGAGGGCCTCCGTACCATCCTGACCCTGGACCGGCGGGACTTCGGCACCTACCGGCTCCCCGGCCGCACCGCGCTGACCATCCTCCCGTAGGCGGCGGCCGCGGTGCCGCGCGCGCGAGGCCCGCCTCGTCCGGCCGGATTCCCGGAATCCGGACAGCCGGGCGCGGGGACGGGCCGGTGATTGCGTGGGGTTGCCGGGGAGCAGGCCCGGGCACGCGGCGTGCAACGTGCCGGGGCGAGGACCGGGCCATGCCGTCCATGCTCCACGAAGCCATCGTCACGTTGTTTCGCAACCGGCCCACGATGGCGGCCGAGTTGCTCGTGGGGGTGCTGCACGTGCCCGTGCCGTCTGCCGGCGACGTGCGCGTGTACGAGGCGGACCTCACCCAGATCGTGCCCACCGAGTACCGGGCTGACCTGGTGGTCGTCCACGGCGAGGGCCGGGACGGCGTGGCCGTGGTCCTCGAGGTCCAGCTGGCCCCTGATCCGGACAAGGAGTTCGTGTGGCCGCTGTACCAGGCGGCGCTGCGGGCGCGGCTGCGGCTGCCGGTGTGCGTGCTGGTCGTCACCGACGACGATGCGGTCGCGCGGTGGGCGGCCACGCCGGTGTTGGTAGGACCACCGGCGAGTTGGTTCGTGCCAGTCGTGCTGGGGCCGGCGGCAGTGCCGTGGGTCACCGCGCAGGAGGCGGCACGGGCGCCGGAGCTGGCGGTGCTCTCGGCGCTGGCGCATGGCCGCGAGGCCGGCGGGGCGCAGGTGGCGCTGGCCGCCATCGCCGCGGCGGTGCGGCTCGACGCCGAGCGTGCGCGGCTGTACCATGACCTGGTGATGCAACACCTCGGCGAGGCGGTGCGCGCCGAGTTGGAGGCGCTGATGGCCACGGGCAAGTACGAGTACCAGAGCGAGTTCGCCCGCCAGTACATCGCCGAGGGCGAGGCTCAGGGCGAGCTCAAGGGGAAGGCCGAGGCACTCCTGGCCGTCCTGGCGGCCCGCGGCTTCCCGCCGACGGACGAGCAGCGGGAGCGCATCCTGAGCTGCCGGGACCTCGCGACGCTGGACCGCTGGGTGTGGCGCGCTGCGAGCGCCGCGTCCGTCGACGAAGCGCTGGGCTGACTCGGCCGCAACGCCCCGAGGGGCTCGCTTTCAGGCGGGATGCGGCGCGGCTCGACGAAGGGCAGGGGCCGCTGAGGGCGCGCGCGCCGGTGTCAATTCATTCGCGCCAAGGCAATAGTGTTGGCGAGGTTTCTTGCTCTAGGGCAAAATAGTTCACATGTTTCGTCCACGCTCCCTCGTGGCGCCCGTTCGCGCCGACCTGACGGAGAAGATGGTCTTCGTCGCCGGTCCCAGGCAGGTCGGGAAGACGACGCTCGCGCGCCAGATCCTCGCGGGGCACGGTGACGGCGTCTACCTCTCCTGTGACCGCCGCGAGGACCGGCGGGAGGCGCTCGCGGCCCGGTGGCCGGCGGGCGAAGCCCTGGTGGTCCTCGACGAGGTGCACAAGCTGCGCGGTTGGAAGCGCTGGCTCAAGGGGGAGTTCGACCATCATCGGGACCACCTGCGCTTCCTCGTGACCGGCAGCGCGCGGCTCGACGTCTACCGGCGCGGCGGCGACTCCCTCCAGGGGCGCTACCGGCACTTCCGGCTCCACCCGTTCACCTACGCCGAGCTCGAGCAGCCGCTCGATCGACCCCTGCCGGAGCCAGGCGAGGAGCTGTCGATCCCCACGCGCGGCGCCGCCAGCACGGTCCGGGCGCTCCACCGGTTCGGGGGCTATCCGGAGCCGTTCCTCGCGGCGAGCGAGCGGACCCTGCGCCGCTGGCAGAAGGAGCGGCTCGACCGGTTCTTCCGCGAGGACGTGCGCGACCTCGAGGCGGTCCGCGAGCTGTCGGGCATCCAGCTCCTCGGCGACCTCCTCGCCGAGCGGGTCGCCGCGCCGCTGTCGCTGAACGCGCTGCGCCAGGATCTCGAGGCCAGCCACCGCGCCGTCAGCCACTGGATCGAAGTGCTGGAGCGGCTCTACTTCGTCTTCCGCATCCCTCCCTACACCGCGAAGGCCATCCGGGCCTTGCGCAAGATGCCCAAGGCGTACCTCTGGGACCCGAGCCTGGTGCCCGACCCCGGCGCCCGCTTCGAGAACCTGGTGGCGCTGCACCTGCTCAAGCTCTGCCACCTGCTCGAGGACGCCGAGGGGCACCGGATGGGGCTCCATTACCTGCGGGACGTCGAGGGGCGCGAGGTCGACTTCCTGGTGACCGTGGACCGCCGGCCGTGGTTCGCGGTCGAGGCCAAGCTCTCGGACCGCGTGGTGGCGCCGACCCTGCGCTACTCGCCACAGCGGCCGCGCGCGCACGGTGCGGCCGTCGACGACGCGCTCGAAGGCGGCGGTGCGGGTGACGATGGTGCCGTGATCGAGCCCGAGCGCCGCCAGGGCCGCGAGCAGGCCGGTCTCCTCGCGCGGCGGCAGCTCGGCCGCCGGCTCGTAGCAGACCTGGATGGCGGCGAGCGCGCGGTCGCCGCGCCACACGACGAAGTCGCACTCGCCGTGGTCGGTGAAGTAGCAGAGGCGCACGTCCTCGTCGCGGGCGAGGTGGTTGTAGACCGCGGTCTCGGCCAGGCGGCCGAGGTCCGCGGAGAAGCGGAACACCACGGCGTTGCGCAGGCCGCCGTCGACCGCGTAGACCTTGCGGGGCGCGCGGGCCTGCTGGCTCGCCTTGAAGGAGAACCGCGGCGCGGGCGCGCACCCAGCGTGCCCAGCCGGCGACGTTGTGGACCTCGTCCAGGAAGACGTAGGGCCGCGCGCCCGGCCGCATCGCGGCGCGGTAGGCCGCGAGGAGCCGATCGAGCAGCGCGGGGTCTGTGCCGGCGGCCTGGAGCGCGGGCTCCTCGAGGTTCACGAAGAGCGTGTCGCGCTCGGGCACGCCCCGCGCGACCAGCCCGCGGAGGAGCTGCCGCATCAGCGTGGACTTGCCCGTCCGGCGCATGCCGCACAGGGCGAGCGCCTCTGGGCGGCCCAGGTAGGGCTGGAGTCGCGCCGCCGCCGCCCGCTCGATGCCGGTGGGGAAAGGCCTCTTCCCCCAGATGTTCCAGCTAGATAGCACCTCTGCGAGGTGCTCGTCCGTCATCATTGACCTTCATGGAGGTCGATGTCCAACGCCGCGTCACCAGCCCGTCGCGTCCGGCAGTCCGGAGCGGGCGGCCTGTCTTGCTGGCGCGCTCGGCCGCGCGTGCGGACGGCGCGAATCCAGGCAACCCGCGGGCCCGGCCGGCCGATACCCCGGGCGGATGGGCGAATCGGCCGTCCGGGCGGAGCTGGCAGGAGGCTCAGCGCGTGGCCAGCACGTGGCCGATAACCTTGACCGCTGGCCGGGGCGGTGCTGCAATGCGCCGGGTTGCTCGGGGCGCCGCCCCGCAAGGTCATCATGTCGAGAAACCGCTGGTGTCGTCTGGCAGTGTTGGGACTCGCGCTCGCGTGCGCCGGGCCGGCGCGGGCCGCACCCGGGGCCGCGCTCGTCGAGGTCGCGACCGAGGGCTCCTGGACCGCGCGCGAGCAGGTCGAGCTGCACCTGGTCGTCAGCCGGGCGCTCACGGCGGCCGGGCTGCAGCTCGTGGGGCCCGAGCAGGTCGAGATCGCGCTCGCCGGCCACAGCGCCGCGAGCTGCCGCGACGACCGCTGCCGCATCGACCTCGCCCGCAACCTCGGCGTCACCCGGCTGGTCTTCGCGCATCTGCGCGCGGAGTCGGGCGGCGTCACCGTCACGTTCGTCATGTTCAACGCCGAGGTGGGCGAGCGCACCGGGAGCGCGTCGCGCTTCGCGCGCGGCGAGGGGCCGGCGGCCCTGCGCGAGGCCATCGGGCAGGCCGCGACCTCCATGCTGAAGGCCGAGCTGCCCATGCCGGCGGCGCGCCTCGCGGTGCGCACGCGGCCGTCCGGCGCGACCATCACCGTCGACGGCCGGCCGCTGGGCGAGGGGGACGCGGAGCTGCCGGTGACCGCCGGCAAGCACCTCGTCCTGCTGGAGCGGGTCGGCTTCGCGCGCGCCAAGCTGCGGATCGACCTCAAGCCCGGCGAGGTGGCGAACCTCGACGTCACGCTGGTGCGCCTGAAGGCGGGCGGCCCGCCCCCGGGCGGGGGGGGTCCCGCGGTCCCCGCCGGGCCCGGCCCGGCGGCGGACCCGGGGCGCGACGCCGCGCGGCCCTGGCGCACCGCCGGGTACGTCGTCTTGGGCGCCGGCATCGCGGCGCTCGGCACCGGCATCGGCCTGTACGCGTACGGCTGCACGCCCGAGGCCGGGGCCGCCCGCTGCCCGGTCAAGGCCAGCGTCCGGACGAGCGGCCGCGCGCTCGTCGGCGCCGGCGCCGGGCTGGTCGTCGTGGGCGTGAGCCTGTGGGCGTACGACCTGCGGCGCGCGAAGACCCGAGCCCGGCTCTCGCTCGGCCCCGGCAGCGCGGCGCTGGCCTTCGAGTGGTAGTTGCCTGGTAGTCGCCTGGTGGTTCAATCGATAGGAGTACTGATCATGCTGACTCGCACGCACCTGTCACCCCTGCCTCTCGTCGCCGCCCTCCTTGCGCTCGCGGCCGTCTCCGGCTGCGCCGATCCGCGCTACTGCGACGTCGGCAAGCCGTGCTCGGATCCGGCGTACCCCTACTGCGACCTCGTGCGCCACGAGTGCGAGGCCACGGCGCCGGCCGACGGCGGGGTGGACGCTTCCGTCGACGCGCCGCAGCGGGACGGCGGCGACGGGCCGGTGGCCAGCGACGGCGGTGACGCCGGCGGCGATGACGCCGGCGACGCCGGCTGCACGTCGCCGGCGCACTGGTGCTCGGGCGGCGGCTGCGTCCCGAACGACGTGGACCACTGCGGCGAGTCGTGCGAGCAGTGCACCGCCCCGACGAACGGGCACCCCACGTGCGACGGCACCTCGTGCTCCTTCGCTTGCGACGCGTCCTACTACCTCAACAGCACGACCTGCGATCCGTGCGACGTCCCCGCGCACTGCGGCCCGACGTGCGCGACGTGCGGCGGCGACAGGCCCGACTGCTCGGGGCACGCCGGGAAGTGCGTGTGCAACGGCACGTCGTGCAGCGGCACGACGCCGGTGTGCGACTCGAACACCGGCGCCTGCCGCGGCTGCCAAGCCCACGCTGAGTGCGCGAGCGGGGCATGCGACCCCAGCGGCGGGTGCGTGGCTGCCGACCAGATCATCTACCTCGACAAGAACAACGCGAGCTGCACCGACAGCGGTGGGACCGCGGGCGAGCCCGGGACGCCGTTCTGCACGTTCCCGCCGGCGCTGACCAAGGCGCTCGGTGGGGCGGGTTACCTCGTGGTCCGGCCGGGGACGTACAGCTTCACCGCCGACACGTACGTGACGAACGGGACGGTCGTGATCATTGGCTCCGACCCCGCGACCACGGAGCTGGTGCAGACCAAGAACAACCGGGCCGTGCTGAAGCTGGTGGATGCGTCGAACGTGACGCTGGAGGGCCTCACGCTGCGCGGCGCCTTCGGCAACGACGGCCATGGCGTGTGGTGTGCGGGCCAGTCCTCGGCCGTGGGGACGCTGACCGTGCGCCGGTGCGTCCTGCAAGGCAACGTCCTCCGTGGCATCGAT
>JACRCY010000562.1 GCA_016218785.1 Deltaproteobacteria bacterium | reverse complement strand
GCGAGTGGTGCCGTCGAGGGCGGTCACATCCACTTCATCCATCCCATCACCAAGCGCGGCTCTGGCTGGCTCGTCGACAACCTCAACCACACTATCGCCCTCGCCAGCGTGCGCCAGAGATGCTGGTGGCTGGAATTCTGGGACTGGAACCAGAAACGTCAACGCTCGTCAGGGGATAGCACAATTGCGAACTGACCAAAGGGGTCGGATCGTGCCGAAAGGAGCGTGCGGGTGGCTGACCAGCGGTGCTGCCGGGGCCGACCACCGGACCCCACGTTTACAAAGCTCGCGCCGCGTAGCATAATTTGCGTCGCTGCCCACTCCCAAGGAGGCTGGGACAATGGGTGTCTGCCCGGCGTGTAACGCCCACTACGACGTCGAGACCACCTTCTGCCCGAAGGACGGGACGCAGGTGGTCTCGGACGGGGCCAAGGGCGAAGAGCCCAGCCTGGTGGGGCAGGTCATCGCCGAACGCTACCGCCTGACCAAGAAGCTGGGCGAAGGCGGCATGGGCGAGGTCTACGAGGCGCAGCACATCTACATCGAGAAGCGCGTGGCGCTCAAGCTGCTGCGGCCCGAGATCATGTCGAACCAGGAGGCCGTGACGCGCTTCTACCAGGAGGCGCGCTCGGCGTCGGCCATCGGGCACGACAACATCGTCGAGATCGACGACTTCGGCAAGCTGCCCGACGGGCGTGTCTACCTCTCGATGGAGTACCTGGAGGGGGAGAGCCTCAACGACGCGCTCCAGATGCCGATGGATCTGGGCCGCTGCCTGGAGATCGTCATCCAGGTCGGCAAGGGCCTCGCGGCGGCGCACGCCAAGAACATCGTCCACCGCGACATGAAGCCGGAGAACGTCTTCCTGGTCCACAAGGACGGCAAGGAGATCGCCAAGATCCTCGACTTCGGCATCGCCAAGGTGTCGGGCACCGAGGGGAACCAGCACCTCACGCGCACCGGCACGATCTTCGGCACGCCGCACTACATGTCGCCCGAGCAGGCGCTCGGCAAGCCGCTCGACCACCGGACCGACATCTACTCCGTCGGCGTCATCATGTACGAGATGTTCACGGGGACCGTGCCCTTCAAGGCCGAGTCCTTCATGGGCATCCTCACGCAGCACCTGACCACGCTCCCCAAGCCGCCGCACGAGCAGGCGCCGGAGCGTGTCATCCCCATGCCGGTCGAGGCCGTCATCCTCAAGGCGATGGCCAAGGAGGTGAACGACCGGTACCAGAGCATGAGCGCGCTGCTCGCCGACCTCGAGAAGCTGCAGAGCGATCTCAGGTCGGGCGTGCCGCTCTCGACGGACACGCTGGCGCAGCCCGGGCTACCGCCCGCGCTCATGCAGCAGATGGGGATGGTTCCTGGAGCGCCGGGTGCGTCCGCGGCCATGACCACGCCGCGCACGGCCCAGGGCCCGGCGGTGCCCATGCCGCCGGGAGGGTTCCCGCAGGCGCCGTCGCCCCAGGCGCCCGGCATGTGGGGCGCGCCGAGCCAGGGCATGGGGGTGCCGGCCACCACGCCGGTTGCCGTGCAGTCGGGGCCGGTGGCCATGCCGCCCCCGGGCCTGCCCTACGGCGGGCCGTCGTCGACGGCCATGGTGCCGCCGCGCGCGCAGCCGCAGAAGAAGGGCAAGGGCGGCCTCATCGCCGTCATCATCATCATCGTGGGGGTCGTGCTCGGCGGCGGTGGAACGACCGCGGCCATCTTCTGGGACGACATCACCGGGTCGACGCCGCCCCCCAAGGGGCCGGTCGCGGGCCCGGTGAAGGGCGTCAAGGGAGGCGTACCGCCCGCCAAGGGGCTGCAGCCGCCCGTGGCACCGCCCGTGGCGCCCCCGGTGAAGGCGCCGCCGGCCCAGTGGACCTCCGTCCAGATCACGTCCACGCCCATGGGTGCCAGCATCACGCACGAGGGCAAGGAAATCGCCAAGACTCCCGCCAAGGTACGGGTGCCGCCAGATCGGCTCATCACCTACGTATTACGTCTTGACGGCCACAAGGAACACCCGCTGGGGCTGAACCCCGGCGAGACGGCGAGCAAGCACGTGATGTTGGTGAAGGGTGCAGCCGAGGCGCCCAAGCCGAAGCCGGCCGCGCCGAAGCCGAAGCCGAAGCCGGCAACCCCGGCCGCGCCCAAGGATCCCTACGAGAGGCTGAAGTAGCTAGGTCGTCGCTGAGCGGAGGCACGAAATGCGAATCGGAGCCCAGGTAGGAATCGTGACCGCGATGGTCTTCTTCTTCACGGCGGTCGCACCCCTCGAGTCGTGGGGGCAGGCCGACCCGAAGAAGGAGCAGGCCAAGCAGTACTTCGAGACCGGCAAGCGGTTCTACGAGATGCAGAACTGGCGCGCGGCCATCGACCAGTTCAAGCAGGCCGCGGCCATCCTCCCGTCGCCGATCCTCGACTACAACATGGCCATCTGTGACGAGAAGCTCGGCAAGCCGCGCCCCGCGGTGAAGTACTACCAGCGCTACCTGCAGCAGCTGCCCAAGGCCGACAACCGAGCGGAGGTGGAGGCCAAGATCGCCGCCCTCGAGGCGCAGATCGCCTCCATGCCGGGACCTGCGCCTGCGCCCGGACCGGCGCCTGCGCCCGGGCCGGCGCCCGCCCCGGGGCCGGCCCCGGCACCGGGCGCGCCCGGCGCGGCCCCCGGAGCAGCAAACGACGAGTACGTGCCGCCGGTCGGCGAAATGCCCTCCGGCGGGTGGTGGGACTACGGCTACGGCGGCAAGACGGCGCCGACGACCGGGTCGGCGGTGAAGCCGATCACGCACCAGTGGTGGTTCTGGGTGCTGATCGCGGTCGGCGTGGCGGTGGTGCTCGGCGCGGCCGTCTATCTCTCGACCCAGGGGGACACCGTCGCGGCCACGAGCACACGCGCCAATCTGCAGCTCCAACCCGCGCGGCCCGGCATGCGCCCGCTCCAGCACCGGCCGCTCCTCCTGCCGCCTCCGAATCCGGCTGGTGTCTTGTTCCGGTTCTGATCGGGGGGACCTCCCGGCGCGGTGACCAGCGTGGCTGGCACCTCGTCGGTGGCGCGCCTCTGCGTCCCCCCGCGCCCGACCGGCGACGGCGGGCCTGGCGGAGCCAGCCCCGCCTCGCCCCGGTCGCCTCGCCCACCATCGCCAACCCGGCGTGGTGTTCCTTGCAATTCCGACGGCGCTCGGCTAGAGATCGGGCCCGGTACCTTCATCTTGAGCGGAGGATTGTGAGTATGCGAGCGCGTTCCCTGTTGTGGCTCGTTGCCCTCGTCGTCCCGCTGGCGTGCGTCGAGCAGGCCCCCGACACTCCTTCGGAGGCGGACCTCAATGCGGCCAAGCCGAACATCCTGAAGGAGCCGCCGGCGACCCTGAAGCACAAGGTCAACGCCGAGCTGGAGGGGAAGCTGGTCTACCTCGGCTGCGACGTGGACGCCGAGACCCTGAGGCCGGGGCAGGCGTTCACGGTGACCCACTACTGGAAGGTCAACACCCCGGTCAGCGACGACTGGAAGATGTTCGTCCACATGAACGGGCAGGGGGGCAAGAACCCCTTCGTGAACCTCGACCACGGCCCGGTCGGCGGCAAGTACCCGGTGGCGCACTGGAAGGCCGGCGACATCGTCCGCGACATCCACCGCATCACGCTCCCGGCGAACTGGGGATCGCCGCGCGCCGAGGTCTACACCGGCATCTGGAAGGGCAACCTCCGCCTGAAGGTCACCAAGGGGCCGCAGGACGGCCAGAACCGCGTCCTCGCCCTGTCGCTGCCCGTCAGCGCCGCGGCCGTCGCACCGCCGGCTCCGGTCAAGCGCTACGTGGCCACGAAGGTGAAGGACGGCGCGATCAAGGTGGACGGCAAGCTCGACGAGCCCGCTTGGAAGGAGGCGAAGTCGACGGGCCTCTTCGTCAACACGCAGGCCGGCACGCCGGCCGAGCAGGCCACCGACGCCAGGCTCCTCTACGACGACAAGTTCCTCTACGTCGCCTTCGACGTGAAGGACACCGACATCTGGTCGACGTTCAAGAAGCGCGACGACAAGCTCTGGCAGGAGGAGTGCGTCGAGCTGTTCATCGACTGGTCGGGCAAGGGCAAGAACTACATCGAGATCCAGGTGAACCCGCTCGGCACCGTCTTCGACTCGTTCCTCCCGGAGTACCGCAAGCACTGGAAGGACAAGAAGGAGTACGACTTCGACTCCGGCGTGATCGCCAAGGTCAAGGTCGACGGCACCGTCGACAATCGCAAGGACGCCGACAAGGGCTGGGTGGTGGAGCTGGCCGTTCCGTTCGCCAAGATGAAGGGACCGGCGGCCGAGGGGCCGGCGGTGCCGCCGAAGGTCGGCGACACCTGGCGCATCAACCTGTTCCGGGTCGACCGGCCGGGGACACCCCCGCGCGAGACGGGGAGCGCCTGGTCGCCGCCGCTGGCGCCGGACTACCACACGCTCGCCAAGTTCGGCGAGCTCGTGTTCGGTGACGACAAGGGGAACGCGCCCGTCAAGGCCGCGGCCGTCGCGCCGGCCTCGGCGCCGGGGCCCCACGCCGGCAAGGTCATCGACCTCTCGAAGATCACGAAGGCGAGCCCGGACGCCAAGGTGCTACGCATCCAGCGCGCGGCCGGCGCCGACCAGGCGCCCCTCGGCCTCAAGGCGCCCCTCGGCCTCAAGGCGCCCGTCGCCCCGCCGGCTCCGGCCCCCGCGAAGTAGGCCCCATGGTCCAGGCCGTGCTCGGCGTGCTGCTGCTCGAGCCGACCGGCCCGCTCCAGCACCTCCTGCGGATCCTCCACCTCCCGACGCATCTCCCCGGGGACTTCCCCCAGCGGCTGGCGACGGCCGCGGTGCTCCTCGTCGGCTTCTGGCTCGTCGGCGTCGTGGCCGCGTGGGCGATCAAGCGGGTCGGCGACCGCTTCCCGCCGCCGGCCGAGCAGCCGGGGCGGGGCCACGCCGGGCAGGCCCTGCACGCGCTGCGCTGGCCCGTGCGCTTCGTCATGACGCTCATCGGCGCCTACTACGCGCTGGTGGCGCTCGGGGCCGGGCCGCGGCTCCGCCAGGTCGTGAGCGGCCTGGTCTACGTGGTGGTGGCGCTGGTCCTCGCCCGCGCGGCCATCGCGCTGCTGGGGCGCCTGCTCTCCTGGCACGCGGGCCGCTTGCCCGAGCCGGAGCGGCAGCGCGCCGAGCGGGACTGGGTGCCGCTCGGGCGCAAGGTGGCGGCGGTCTTCGTCGTGGCCACCGCCTTCGTGCTGGTGCTGCGCCACTTCGGCCAGAACATCGGCGGCGTGGTGGCCGCGCTCGGCCTCGGCTCCCTGGCGATCGGCCTGGCCGCCAAGGACATCCTCGGCAACATGCTGGCGGGGTTCGCCCTGCTGACGGATCGCCCCTTCACCACCGGTGACCGCATCAGGCTCGCCACCGGCGAAGAAGGGGACGTGCTGCACATCGGCATCCGCTCGACGCGGATCAAGCTGGTCGATGCCAACCTCCTGGTGGTGCCGAACTCGGAGCTCCTCAACACCCGCGTGGTCAACCTGAACCTCCCGACCGCCATGTCCCGGGCGGTCTTCGACGTGCACCTGCAAGCGGCGGCCGACCTGCCGCGCGCCCGGACGATCCTCGTCGGCATCGCGAGCGGGCTGCCCGACGCGGTGGCCGACCCGGCGCCCACGGCCGTGCTGGGCGACATCGTCGACGGCCGCGTGAAGGTCACGACCACCTTCCACGTGCGCGAGTTCCCGCTGGTGACGCCGAGCCTCGACCGCGCGCGGGAGGAGGCGCTG
>JACRCY010000561.1 GCA_016218785.1 Deltaproteobacteria bacterium | reverse complement strand
GCGAGGTCAGGCTCTGGATCTTGATGCCGGCGCCGCGCGCGATGCGCGGGATGGCCGGGTAGCAGCGGTCGGGCTCACGGGTCTCGAGCACCACGGCGCCGTCCTCGACGCCGACGCGCAGCACGTGCTCCTCGGCGACCAGGGCCTGGGCCAGCTTGCGCGGCGCGTCGCACTCGACGCGCACCAGGTGCGGGTGGCGGTCGATCATCTCGCGGATCTTGTAGACGTTCCCCTCGGCCAGGATCTGCCCCTTGAAGATGAGCAGGATCTCGGTGGTCATGGCCTCGACCTCGTGCAGCACGTGCGACGACACGAGGACCGCCTTCTTCTCCTGGCCCATGTCCTTGATGAAGTTGATCACCTGGTGGCGCGCCAGCGGGTCGCAGCCGGTCAGGGGCTCGTCGAGGAGGATGACGTCGGGGTCGTGGGCGAGCGACTGGGCCAGCTTGGCGCGCTGCCGCATCCCCTTCGAGTACTCGCCCAGGCGCCGGTGCATGGCGTCGGCGAGGCCGAGCCGCTCGAGCGCGTCCTTGGCGCGCTTCTCCGCGGCCGCGGGCTCGTAGCCGTGGAGCCGCGTCAGCGCGGTGACGAACTCGACCGCGGTGAGGTCGTCGTAGAGGCTCTCGTGCTCCGGGCAGTAGCCGAGGCGGCCGAGGACCTTGCGGTTGCCCCACGCCTTCTGCCCCAGGATGCGGGCCTCGCCCATGCTGGGCCGCAGCTGGCCGACGAGGAGCTTGATGAGCGTGGACTTGCCCGCGCCGTTGGGGCCGAGCAGGCCCCAGACGCCCGCGGCCACGCGCAGCGTGAGGTCGTTGACGCCGACGACCTGCCCGTACCACTTGGACAGGTGGCTGGTCTCGATCATGGCGCCGCAACCCACGTCGGCGGGGCTCATGACGACACCTGGATCGACTCGACGTGGCGCAGGCGCCAGCGCAGGAGCGCCGCGCTGGCGGCGAGGATCCCGCCGAGGACGAGCGCGCAGGCCCACCAGGGGAGCCTGTCCGGCGACGGCTCGCCGAAGACGAAGGCGCCGAAGACCTTCAGGTTGGCCGGGATCGAGATGAGCTCGGGCCACGGCGAGACCGTGACCGAGGAGACGATGCCGCCGATGATCCACGAGAGCATGAAGACCGCGGCCCAGCCCCCCTGCACCACGCCGCGCGAGGTGGAGAGCGAGGAGAGCGCCACCACCGGGATGCCGAGGGCCAGGCCCACGACGAGCCCCAAGGCCACGCCCTTGAGGAGCAGCAGGCCCGCGGCGGGCATCTGGTTGGGGGGCGAGATGGCGGCGCGCACCAGGCACAGGACCACGGCCGGCGCGACGGCCACCAGGCACGTGAGCCCGCACACCGCGATGAGCTTGCCGAGGAGGTAGTGCTCCTTGGAGACGGGGCGCGAGAAGTAGAACTGGAAGGCCCCGGTGCGCGCATCGTCGGCGATGGACGACCCGCCGGCGAAGAGCCCGACGACGAAGCAGAGCGGGATGACGCCGTACCACTCCGTGAGGAGCTTGAGGACCAGGAAATCGGGCCTGATGACGTCGGCGGCGAGGCCCGCGCCGGGCACGGCGGCTGCGCGGCCCAGGAAGTACATGACCACGCCGAAGATGGCGACCTGCGCCACGGCGAAGACGAGCGTCACCCACAGCCACCACTTGAGCGACTGCTTGAGCGCCAGCCGCATCACCGTCAGGTAGCGGCGGCGGTGCGGGGTGCGCGGGCCGTCGTAGCGCTTGTAGCCGAGGTCGTGGATGGTGGGCGCCGCGCCCCTGGCCTCGGCACCCGAAGTCGCCGCGCCCGACACCCCCGGGCCCGTGGCCCTGGCCTCGCTCATGCGGGCCCTCCGTGGCCGTCGGCCTGCTTGGCCTCGATGGTCTTCACGAAGGCGGTCTCCAGGGTCAGGCGCATGGGCTGCAGGTGGCGCACCTGCACCCCGGCGCCGGCCGCCGCCTCGAAGAGGAAGTCGGCGCCCTGGCCCTTCGGCGGCTTGATGTGCAGGGTGGCGCCGTCGCGGGTGACGCGGCACCCCTTGCCGGCGAGCGCCTGCTCCAGCCGGTCCTCCCCCTCCTTGACCCGCACCTCGAAGACGTCCTCCTCGCCCCCCTTGAGCTCGTCGATCGTGCCCGAGAAGAGCACCTCCCCCTGGTGGAGCAGGATGGCGCGCTCGCAGATGTACTCGACGTCGGGGAGCAGGTGCGACGAGAGCAGGATCGAGCAGCCGCGCTTGCGCGGGAGGTCCTTGATGAGCTGGAGCATCTCCTCGCGCCCCTGCGGGTCGAGGCCGTTGGTGGGCTCGTCGAGCAGCAGCAGCTCGGGGTCGTGCACCAGCCCCTGCGCCAGCTTCACGCGCTGCTTCATGCCGGTCGAGTAGGTCTCGACGCGCAGGTAGCGCTTGTCCTCGAGGCCGACGTAGTGCAGCACGGCGTGGGCCCGCTGCATGGCGGCGGCGCGCGGCAGACCGCACAGCTCGCCGGCGAAGGCGCACTGCTCCACGGCGTTGAGGCCCGGGATGTACGAGTCGCGCTCGGGCATGTAGCCGACGCGGGCGCGCAGGTCGAGGGCCTCCTCGCGGGAGTCGTAGCCGAGCACCTGCGACTTCCCGTCGAAGGGGAGGAGGCCGAGCATGACCTTGAGGAGCGTCGACTTGCCGGCGCCGTTCGGGCCGAGCAGGCCGACGGTGCCCGTCTCGCACTCGAGCGTCACGTCCTTGAGCGCCTGGAGCTGGCCGAAGAACTTCGAGACGTTGTCGAGGTCGAGGAGCTTCATCGGCATGCCTGGATGGTGCCCGGATATACCAGAAAGCCGGGCCGCCGGCTACCCGCCGGCCGATTGAGGGGTTGATCCTACAGCCGCGGCGGTGTCATCGTGGGCCCGGGCCTACAGATCGGCCCCACCAGCGCCCCGAAACGCGGCCCCTGGCGCGAGCCGGGGCTGGCACCACGGTTGCAAGGACTCGTCAGCCGGCCCATCACCGTGACGGAGGACACCGATGCACACCCCCCGCTTCCGCGTCGCGGCCTTGTCACTGACGTTGCTCTGCGCGGGCGGGTGCGGCGGCACCCGAGCCGGCGCCGAGGACGCCGGCGTCGACTCGGGCGCGGGCGACGCCGACTTGGGCCGCGACGACGCGGGCCCGGACGCCAGCGTGGTGACGGTGCACCTCCTGCCCAACTCCCACATCGACGCGGCGTGGCTGTGGCGGTGGCCGGAGACGATCGAGGTGGTGCGCCGCACCTGGGAGCACATGGCCACCCGGATGGAGGAGTATCCGCAGGTCACCTTCGTGGCCAACAGCGCCGCCTACTACGACGTGATCCGGCGGCAGGAGCCGCAGCTCTTCGCGCGGATCCGGGCGCTGGCCGCGGCCGGCCGCTGGGACGTGGTGGGCGGGCACTGGGTGGAGCCCTACGACGCCCACTCGGACGGGGAGACGCTCATCCGGCAGTACCTCTACGGCAAGCGGTTCTTCCGCGAGCACCTCGGGATCGACGTGCGCATCGGGTTCGTCGCCGAGGGGGGCTACCCGAACCACGCCTGGCCGCAGATCCTGCGCGGGGTCGGCCTGGAGCGGCTGGTCCTCGGCCGCAACGACTCCTGGGCGCCCGGGCGCTGGGAGCCGTACATGAGCCTGGAAGGCCCCGAGGGGACGGCGCTCCCCACCGCCATGATCTGGCACTACTGGCAACCGACCGATCAGCCGAGCATGCTCCGCTACGTCGACGCGACCACCGCCGCCTTCGGCCTGCGGACCCTGCACTACACGTTCGGGTACGGCGATCACGGTCTCGGGCCGCTCGACCAGGAGCTGCTCGCCGCGGACGACGCGGTGGCGCACCCGACGCGGCCCGAGGTCCGCTTCGAGTGGAGCACGGCGAGCCGCTACTTCGAGGCGGTCGACGCCACCGGGTACCAGCCGACCCCCCTCAAGTTCCCCCGCGACACCTACCAGAGCGCGCAGCCGGCCATGGGCGCGGCGCTCACCTGGGTGGAGACCAAGCGCGCCGACCGCGCGGTCCAGTGGCTGCTGCACGCGGCCGAGGCGTACGCCGCGCTCGATCGGGTCCTCACCGGCGCGGGCTACCCCGCCGCGACTCTCGAGGACAACTGGAAGCGGGTGCTGTTCAACCAGCACCACGATCTGGCCTGGGGCTCGGGCATCTACGAGACCATCGTCGACATGGAGCGGGACTACCAGACCGTGGCGACCGAGGTGGCCCCGGTGCTGCAGTCGGCGCTCGGCTCCCTGGCGGCGCAGGTGGCCACCGACACCCGGCCGACGGGGATCCCGGTCGTGGTCTTCAACGCCGTGCCCCGCACCCGCGACGATCTCGTGGCGCTGAGCGTGGAGCTGCCGGGCGCGCCGGCCACCCTCGGGCTGTGGGACGAGACCGGCGCCGTGGTGCCCGCGCAGGTCGTGGCGGCCACGCCCACCGGCGGCGGGACGACCTTCGCGGTGCTCGCCCGGCTGGACGGCGTGCCCGCCGGCGGGCTCGCCACCGTGTGGGCCGAGGAGGCGGTCGTGCCGCCGGCCTTCCCGACCGCGCTCCAGGTGGGTCCCGGGTTCGCCGAGAACCAGCACCTGCGGCTGGAGTTCGACGCCGTCACGGGGTGCTTGACGTCGCTCGTGGAGAAGGCGGGCGGCCACGAGACGCTGGCGCCGGCCGCGTGCGGGGGGGCCTTCGACCTGATGCAGAGCGGCGGCGACCAGTGGGGCTTCAAGGGTGACTTCGCGGAGGCCGATCGGCTGGGCCGCACCGGCGTCGACGTGCTGCCGCGCGAGGTGGTCGTGGAGCAGGCCGGCCCCTTGTGCGCCACGGTGCGCCTCGCCTTCGACCTCGCCCAGTCGGGCAACACGGCGAGCGTCGTCGAGCGCGTGTCGGTGTGCGACGGCCTGCCGCTCGTGCTCTTCGACCTCGAGATCGACTGGCAGGTGAGCGCGGCCCTGAGCCTGTGGGCGGCCTTCCCGACGGCGCTCGCGCCCCCGGGAGTCGTCGTCGCGGAGTCGCAGCTCGGCTACCAGACCTATGGGGACATCCCGGCGGACCGGCCCCTCTACAGCTTCCTCGTGCATCGCTTCGCGGACTTCTCCGGCGCCGACGCCGGGCTCGGGCTGCTCACCGACTCGCGCTACCTGTTCCACGTCTCGCAGGGCACGCTGCGGCTGGGGCTGGTCCGCAGCGCGCCGCAGAACCAGACCCCCGACTGGATCTGGGACCAGACCCACCCCTACGGGGATCCGCCCGCCTTCACCGACGGCGGCGTGCACCGCCTGCGCTTCGCGATCTTCCCGCACGGCCCGGGCTGGGTCCAGGCGGGGGTGCACGAGCGGGGCGAGGCGTTCAGCAGCCCGCTGCTGCCGCTCTCCGCCGGGCGGCACCCGGGGACGATCCCGCCGCGGGCGGCCCTGCTCGGGGTGGAGCCCTCGACCGTCATGGTGAGCGCGGTCAAGCAGGCCGAGGACGGCGACGCCCTGATCCTCAGGGTGTACAACCTGCTGGGCGCCGCCACGACCGCCACGGTGACGCTGCCCGCGGCGTCAACCGCGGTGGACCGCGCCGACCTGATGGAGTGGAGCTTCACCCCGACCGGGCACTCGGGCCGGACGCTCTCGATCCCACTGGGCCCCTACGCGGTCGAGACCCTGAGGATCTCCTTCTAGGCCGCGCGCCGGCGTCACCTGGCCAGCGGGCGTACGCCCGGGCCGCGCGCCGCGCGCGCCGGCACCGGTCCCGTGGAGACCCGGGCGGCGTATAGTGGAGGCGGAGGTGCGGCATGCGCTGCCTCGTCGTGATGACGGTCGCGCTCCTCGCGCGCCGCCGACGCTGAGCCGCGCGCGGCCGCACCGGGGCGTCGCCCCTACGGCCGCAGCACCTCGACCGTCACCGGCACGTGGCCGGCGCGGATCATGTCGATCACCTCGGCCGCGGCGCGGGAGAGATCGATGATGCGCCCCTTGGCGTACGGGCCGCGGTCGTTGATGCGCACGATCACGCTGCGGCCGCTGCGCAGGCTGGTCACGCGGCAGCGGGTGCCGAACGGGAGGGTGCGGTGGGCCGCGGTCAGGGCGTGCATGTCGAAGGGCTCGCCGCTGGCCGTGCGCCGGCCGTGGTGCCGTGCGCCGTACCACGAGGCCACGCCGGTCTCGGTCGCCACGATCTGGTCGGGCCGCACGTCCCCGGGCCCCAGCGCGCCGGCCGCGGCGCCGCAGCCGCCCGACAGCAGCAGCGCAACGAGCGGGGGGAGGGTGAGGCGGGTGACCTCACCCGCCCTCGGCACCAGCAGCCTCCGCGAGCGCCCGTTCGAGCAAGTCGAGCACGCCGATCTCCGCGGCCCACTCGCGGAGGTATCCGAGGTCCAGCACACCTGCCTGCACCTGCAGGACGCCGATCACGTCGCGCCACTGGCAGTCCGAGACGCCCGCTCCGAGCCGGAACCACTCGAGCTTGTTGAGGATGACGTCCTCCGCGGTGGCGACGGCGAAGAGTGCTGCGTCCGGGCTCGTGTCGAGAGGCCGGCGGATGAACCGGGGGAAGGCGCTCCGATCATAGGGCCGGGTGCGGAGCGCGAACACGTCGACCTTGACCATTGTCGCCAGGTGGATTGCGTTGAAGCAGCCCTCGCGGCGGATGGCGTCCCGGATCGTGTCGCCGTCGACGTAGTAGTGCGCCTGGAGGCGCGCCACGAGCGGCGCCACGTGGTGCTCCCGGAGGTCGCAAACCAGATCGACGTCCAGCGTCGAGCGAGGCGCTCCGAGGACGGAACTGGCCACCGACCCGCCGATGCGATAGGGAATGCCGAGCGCGTCCAGCGCCTCGACGAGCGGCTGCAACGCGGACACCAGCTCCGGAGCGATCATGGAGGGCGCTGGGCGAGGTAGGCGCGGAGCCGGTCGGCCAGCTCGCGGCCGTAGTTGAGCTCCACCCACCTCAGCATGACCTCGGTGTCGGTCGCGCCCGGCATCCGCTCGCGCAACGCCTCTCGCGACAGCTCGATGACGCTCCGGCTCAACGAGCGCATCAGCTCGGCGCGGCGGGCCGGCCCCGCCTGGCGGAGCAGCGCGATCTGAGCGCGCTCCGCCGCGGGGCTGGTGTCGGAGATCGAGGACCTCATGACGGGCTCCCGGTCATTGTAGCGCAGCCGCGGGGTTCGCAGGGGGGCACCTCGGCCCCGGAGGGCATTCGCCCTCCGACGCGCATCGGATCTCGCACTGCGGCCATCCCGTCTCCGCGCCGCGGAGGCAGACGGAGCTGTCCCCTCCGAATGCGGCTTGACAGGGCAGGGGGCCTCCCCTATCTTCCTCCGGCCTCGCGGGGGCCCTTCGCTGGCGCCGCGGCGGGGATGTTGGAGGAGGTAGCAGTTCATGTCGGTAAAGCTGAGGTTGTCGCGCGCGGGCGCCAAGAAGAACGCCTTCTACCGGGTAGTGGTGAGCGACACGCGCAGCCCGCGCGACGGCCGCTTCATCGAGCAGGTCGGCATCTACGACCCGACCGTGCACCCCCCGCTGGTCAAGCTGAAGGCCGAGCGGATCCAGCACTGGCTCAAGAACGGGGCGGTGCCGACGCGCACCGTCGCCGAGATCCTGCACCGGGAACAGAAGGCGGCCAAGGCCAGCGCGCCCGCCTGACGCCCGGAGATCCGGGTCGCGGCCCTGACGCCGCGGCACTGCCGGAGCGCGCCGAGGAAGCATGAGCGGCACCGAGTCGCTGCAGCAGCTGATCAGCTACGTCGCCCGCAACCTGGTCGACGACCCGAACGCCGTCGAGGTGCGCGAGGTCGAGGAGGACCAGGCAGCGGTGCTCGAGCTGAGGGTCGCGAAGGAAGACCTCGGCAAGGTGATCGGCAAGCAGGGGCGCACCGCACGCGCCATGCGCACCATCCTCAGCGCCGCCGCGACCAAGATCCACCGGCGCGTGATCCTGGAGATCATGGAGTAGCCTCGCGGCCCCCGGGAGGGGCCGCCCTGGAGTAGCCTCGCGGCCCCCGAGAGGGGCCCTCGCCGGCAGTCGAAGGCGCACCCGTGACGTACGACCGCACGCGCTTCCTGGCCATCGGGCTCGTCACGCGTCCCCACGGCGTGAGCGGCGAGGTGCGGCTGCGGCTGCACCACGCCGAGTCGACCGCCCTCGAGGAGGTCGAGGCCGTCTGGCTCGCGCTCCCCGGCGCCACCGGCGAGCCGCGCCGCTACGTCGTCGAGGGGGCGCGGTACGTCGCCGGGGGAGTGCTCTGCGAGCTCGAGGGGGTGGCCGACCGGGACCAGGCCGCCCTCCTGCGTGGCGCCGAGGTTTGCGTGCCGCGCGCGGAGCTCCCCCCCCTGGCCGACGGCGAGTTCTACCTCGGCGATCTGGAGGGGTGCGCGGTGGTGACGCGCGCCGGCCAGCCGTTCGGCGTGGTGCACCAGGTGCAGGAGCTGGGCGCTCACGACACGCTCGTCATCCACGACGGCGAGGTCGAGCGCCTGCTCCCCTACGTGCCGCAGTTCGTCGTCGACGTGGATCTCGAGGCCCGCCGCGTGGTGGTCGATCCCCCCGAGGGCCTGCCGGAGGCGCGCCTCAAGCGCCGCTAGCGTCATGGAGCTCGAGGTCATCACGCTGTTCCCCGAGATGTTCACCTCGTTCCTCGACGGGAGCCTGCTCGGCAAGGCGCGCGCCGCGGGCACCATCCGGGTGCACTTCACCAGCCCGCGCGACCACGCGCCCGGCAAGTACCGGCAGGTCGACGACACGCCGTACGGCGGCGGCGTCGGCATGGTGATGAAGCCCGAGCCGCTGGTCGATGCCATCGAGGCGGCCGTCGCGGCGCGCGGCCCCGCGCACCGGCTGCTGCTGACGCCGCAGGGGGCGCCGCTCCGCCAGGGACTGGCGCGCGACCTCGCCGCCCGGCCGCGCCTCCTGCTCGTGTGCGGGCGCTACGAGGGCGTCGACGAGCGCGTGCGGCGCCACGTGGACGAGGAGATCGCGGTCGGCGACTTCGTGCTGTCCGGCGGCGAGGTGGCGGCCATGGTCCTCATCGAGGCCGTGACGCGCCTGTGCCCCGGCGTCCTGGGCAAGGAGGAGTCGACCGCGGACGAGTCGTTCAGCGCCGGCACGCTCGAGTACCCCCAGTACACGCGGCCGCCGGAGTTCCGCGGCGCCGCCGTGCCCGAGGTGCTGATCTCGGGCAACCACGAGCGCATCCGGCGCTGGCGGCGCCTCCAGGCGCTGCTGCGGACGCGCGCGCGGCGGCCCGATCTCTTCGTCGCGCTGGAGCTCTCCGCCGAGGATCGCCGCCTGCTCGCAGGGGAGGAGCCGTGAGCGCCGCGACCCCCGCCGCGGGCGATGACGCGGCTGGCGACGCCGCTGCTCCGGCGGTGGTCCCGGCGGCGCGCGCCTACGTGGCGCTCCTCCACCACCCGGTCTACGATAAGCGGCGCCGCGTGGTGGCGACGGCGATCACCAACCTCGACATCCACGACCTCGCGCGTGCCTGCCGCACCTTCGGGCTGGGCGGCTTCTTCCTCACGACCCCCATCGCCGCGCAGCGGGACCTGGGCCGCCGCATCATCGGGCACTGGCGGGGGGGCTTCGGCGCGGTCTACAACGAGCGTCGCAAGGAGGCGCTCGACATCGTCACCATCGCGAGCGACCTCGACGAGGTGCGCGCGCGGGTGCGCGAGCTCGCCGGGGCCGAGCCGCTCACCTGCGCCACCTGCGCCCGGCCGCGCGGCACGCTCACCGAGGCGCAGCTGCTCGGCGAGGTGCGCGCGAGCGGCCGGCCGCTGCTGCTTCTCTTCGGGACCGGGTGGGGGCTCACGGACGAGGTGCTGGGCGGCGTCGACCGGGTGCTGCGGCCGATCCGCGGCGGCACGGACTACAACCACCTGTCGGTGCGCACGGCCGTCGCGATCGTGCTGGACCGCCTGTTCGGGGAACGGGGGGGCCCGCAGGCGGCGGCGGCCGCGCCAGCCTTGACAGGCGCCGAAAAATCGACATGATCCGCCTTCGCCGACCTAGACGAGGCCTGACGAGTCTCGACTTGCGCACTTTCTCGGTCGCCCGTCGGCGGCTCATGCGACGGCGTCCAGGTAGTCGAGTAGGGGCCTGAGCCGTTTTCGGAACGTCGAGTGATTTGCATGCGGATCAAAAAGTCGCTCCGCCCACGAGGCGCG
>JACRCY010000553.1 GCA_016218785.1 Deltaproteobacteria bacterium | reverse complement strand
GGGACTTCGGGGCGGCGCTCGTCGCGGCCGGGCGCTGGCGCCGGCACGCCGAGAGGGCCACCTTCTGGGCACAGATCGCCTACGCGCGCCAGGAGGAGGACACCTGCCGACTGAACCTCAAGCAGCTCACCCCCGCCGAGCACCGCGCGCGGCTCCCCGTCTACCTGGCTGACCTGAAGGCCGTGGCGGGACCCGACGTCATCGCCGGCCAGGGCCCCAAGCTCGCCATGTGGCACGCCTACGCCCTCGGCGAGTACCGTGAGGCCCTGCTCGCGGCGCTCAAGGACGAGGTGCCGGCCTCGTACAACCAGTTCCTCATCGCCGAGTCGTACGCGCGCCTCGGCGAGCACGAGAAGGCGGTCGAGTGGTATCGGCGCCTGCTCACGAAGCCCGACGAGGAGATCATCCCGACCATCTTCATCCGCACCCGGCTGCGGCTCGGTGACGCGCTCCAGGCGCTGGGGCGCCACGACGAGGCCCGGGCCGCCTACGCGTCGTTCGTCGCCGCCTGGGGCAACGCCGACCGCAGGCTCCCCGAGGTGGAGCGGGCGCGGCAGCGCCTGGGCACCGCGCCATGAAGGCCCTCCGGACCTACGCCTTCTCGCTGACCCTCATCGCGGCCATCGCCGTCGGGCTGCTCCTCGGGCGCATGGCGCCCGATCTGGCCCGGGCCATCCGGCCCGTCGGCGACCTTTTCCTCAACCTCGTCTTCATGGTGATCGTGCCGCTGGTCTTCTTCACCATCGCGTCGAGCATCGCCGCGACGGCCGGCAGCGGCCGGCTGACCCGGATCTCGCGCAGCATGATCCTCGTCTTCCTCTTCACCAGCGTGGTGGTCGCCGTCACCTCGCTCCTCTTCATGCTCGTCTTCCAGCCGACCCCCGGGGCGGGCATCGTGCTCCGGGCGCCGGCGGCCCGAGCGGCGCCGTCGTTCCTGGCCCAGCTCGTCAAGGCGGTGACGGCCGCCGACTTCGGCGAGCTCCTCTCCCACCGCAGCATGCTCCCGCTCATCCTCTTCGCGGTCGCGTTCGGCTTCGCGACCCGGCAGCTGCGCGAGCGGGGGGAGGCGGTGGCGCGGGTGCTCGCGAGCGGCGCCCAGGTCTGCATGAAGCTCGTCGACTACGTGATGCTGGTGGCGCCGGTGGGGCTGCTCGCCTACTTCGCCGCGACCGTGGTCGACACCGGCGAGCGGCTCGCGACCGCCTACCTCAAGGTCTTCTGGGTCTACTACGCCTTCGCGGCGATCTACTTCTTCGGCGGGTTCACGCTCTATGCGTTCCTGGCGGGCCGGGGACCAGCGGTGCGGCGCTTCTGGGCCCACATGCTCCGCCCGTCGCTGACCGCCGCCGGCACCTGCTCGAGCATGGCCACCATGCCCGTCAACCTGGAGGCCGCCATCGGGATGGGCGTGCCGCTCCCGGTCCGCGACCTCGTCATCCCGCTCGGCGCGGCCATCCACAAGGACGGCTCGGTCATCGGCGGGGTGGTCAAGATCCTGTTCCTCTTCAGCGTCTTCCACCAGCCGCATACCTTCACCGCGCTGCTGACCGTGGTGGGGGTCGCCATCCTCGTGGGTGTGGTCATGGGCGCGATCCCGAGCGGCGGCCTCATCGGCGAGCTGCTCATCCTCTCGGTCTTCGGCTTCCCGGCCGAGGCGCTGCCGCTCATCGCGATCATCAGCGTCATCATCGACCCGCCCGCCACGGTGCTCAACGCGACCGGCGACAACGTCGCCGCCATGATGGTGACCCGCCTGACCGACGGCGACGTGTGGCCCTCCGGCGCCGCGCCCTCCCCAGACCAGACCGCCACCTGAGCGCCCACCGCGCTGCCCTGGACCGCGCCGGGCCGGCCGCCTACCATCAGTGCCTCATGGCCGAGCAGCGCCACTTCTCGATGTTCCGCTCCTTCCAGCTGGCCGACCTGATCACCATCGGGAACGGCTTCGCGGGGATGGGTGCGATCCTGGCCGCCATCAAGTACGTCGCCGACCGGGACGAGCGCTTCCTCAGGATGGTCTTCTGGCTGCTGCCGGTGGCCCTCCTCTGCGATTTCCTCGACGGCCGCGTGGCCCGCTGGCGCCACAAGCAGTCGGCGCTGGGGCAGGAGCTCGACTCCCTGGCCGACGTGGTCTCGTTCGGCGTGGCGCCCGCCGTGCTCGCGTTCGCCATGGGCATGCGGGGCCTGTGGGACGCGGCGGTGCTGCTGTGCTTCGTCGCCTGCGGCATCAGCCGGCTGGCACGCTACAACGTCACGGCGTCGAGCCTCAGCGACGACGCCGGCAAGGTGCGCTACTTCGAAGGGACGCCCATCCCCACCAGCCTCTTCCTGGCGCTGGTGCTCTTCGTCCTGTGGCAGATGGGCCGCATCGGTGACCGCCTCCCCTTCGGCGCCTGGACCCTCGGCCCGGGCGTCCTCCACCCGCTGGTGCTCATGTACGCGCTCTCCGGCAGCGCCATGATCAGCAAGACGCTGCACATCCCGAAGCCCTGACCGCTCCGCGCTTGACACCGCGTCCGGCAGACCTACCTTGCCAGGAGGCCGTCATGGATCCAGGGACGCCGGTCACGCTGGTTCACCTGTCGGACCTCCACATCCGGTCGGACACGGACAAGGAGAGCGGCCACACCGGGGCGTTGAGCCACGCGGGCTTGAAGGCCATGGCGCTCGTGGCCCACGTTCAGCAGGCGCACCCCGATGCCCACGTGGTCATCACGGGCGACGT
This sequence comes from Deltaproteobacteria bacterium, assembly GCA_016218785.1. Lineage (GTDB taxonomy): Bacteria > Myxococcota_A > Polyangia > JACRCY01 > JACRCY01 > JACRCY01. Next base: position 13,763 of record JACRCY010000553.1, on the reverse strand, counting down.
CACCGACAGCGGCACGGCGACCTCGTACGTGGTGGCCAAGCGCATCCTCAAGACGTGGCTCGACCCGATCCGCCTGAGCCTCGTGCCCGGCAACCACGACTGCGGCACCTGGGGCCAGACGTTCATGCCGGAGCGGCGGACGCACTTCCGCACGACGTTCGCCCCGACGCTGGCCAGCGCCATGAGCTTCCCCTGGGTGAAGCAGGTCGGCCCGCTCGCCATCGTGGGGCTCGACTCCAACGTCAAGCCCGAGGGGGAGCCGCTCGCCCGCGGCCGCCTCGGCGCCGGGCAGCTCAAGCGGCTCGACGCGCTCCTCGCCCGTCTGCCGGCCGCCCGCGTGCCCGTGATCCTCCTGCACCACCACCCCTACGACCTCGAGCCCACGGCGGAGCTGGAGGACGGGGCCGAGCTGCGCGAGGGCCTGAGCCGCCGGCTCGGCCGGCGCACGTCCCTCGTCCTCTTCGGCCACCGCCACTTCTCGACCACGCGCACGCGCCACTGGCCCGCCTACTACCAGGCGCCCTCCTCGGTCGTCGTCGACCGGGACGGCCTGCGCTACCGCGTGCTCACGATCGCCGCCGACAAGGTGCGCGAGGCCTGGGAGACGTGCCCGGTGCCGACGGGGTGAGGCGGCGGCGAGTGGCTCAGCGCAGCCCCCGGGGAGCAGCGCGCGCGACAACGGTCGCGCTCGCGGCCTCCCCCGTGGTACGATCCCGGGCGAGGCGGCCACCGGCTCACCGGTGGCGAGAGGGGTCCAGCGATGGCGATGGCACGGTGGGGAGGCGCGGTCATGGCGGTGGCCCTGGCCCTGGCCTGCGGCTGCGGCAGCGGCACCACCCTGGGGCGCTGGGACGGCGGCGGCGCGGAGGACGGCGCCGCGGACGTGGCCGAGCCGGATGGCGCGCCCCCGCCCGACGGCGCGCAGGACGACGCCGCGCCCGTCGACGCCGGCGGCGACTCGACCATCGACTTCTGCGGCACGAGCGGGCCGATCATCTCGGTCGGCGACGGCGTGAACGTCTACGAGGTGTGCACCAACCAGATCGCCGAGAACGTGTTCCGCAACGCGCTCTGCACCTGCAACAACGTGACCCTGGCCGGCTATCTCGAGACCCACTCGTTCGACTCGAACCTGGGACCACCCGGAGGGTCGCTCGACGACAGCGGCGGCGCCGTGGGCATCAACAACCACTACAGCCTCAGCGCCGGGTACACGAACGTCGGCGGCTCGCTCTCCATCGCCGGCCCGCAGAGCGTCAGCTTCATCGGCTACCTCGAGGTGCACGGCGACCTGTTCCTCGAGGCCACCGCCACCGTCGCCGGCTACACGCGTGTCCGGCGCAACGCCTGGTTCGGCGGGGACGTCTGGTCGGGCGCCCTCACCGTGGACGGCGACGTGCACCGCGAAGGGAGCATCTACTCGATCCAGACCGACATCGGCGGCACCGAGACCCAGGCCCCCGTGTCGGTGGCCAAGCCCTGCGACTGCGATCCGTCGCACCTGGTCGACGTCACGGGCATCGTCGACTACGCCGCGACCCACAACGACAACGCGGCCATCGGCCTGGACCCGGCCGCGCTCAAGGACGTCTTCTGGGCGAAAGACATCACCCTGCCCTGCGGCCGCTTCTACCTCGACGAGCTCAGCGGCCTCGCCAAGATCACGGTCAACGTCACCGACCGGGTGGCGCTCTTCATCGGCGGCGACCTCAACACGGCTGGCGTCGTCGAGTTCAACCTGTCCGCGGGCGCCGAGGTCGACATCTTCATCAAGGGCAACCTGGTGCTGGCCGGGGTGGGCACGTTCGGCGACAAGGATCACCCGGCCAGGACGCGCCTCTACGTGGGCGGCAGCAACGACATCACCCTGATCGGCGCCGGTGGCTTCGTCGGCAACGTGTACGCGCCGCGGGCCCTCGTGACCGGCGTGGGCTACGTCGAGCTGTACGGCTCCATCTTCGCCCGCGACTTCATCAGCCCCGGGTACGCGTACCTCGTGTACGACCGCGCCATCCAGACCGTCGGCGAGGTGTGCGACGCGCCCGAGCCACCGGCCGGCACCTGCACCCTCTGCACCGTCTGCACCGGGGGCGAGGCGTGCGTCGGCGGCGTGTGCGGCGCGTGCACCAGCGACGCCGACTGCTGCGGCCTCGAGGTCTGCTACAACGACCTCTGCGTGCCGCTGCTCCTCTGACGCCGCCGGCCGGCCGCCGGCCGCCCCGCCGCAACCCGAGCATCGACGCGCGCCCCCGTGCCGCCTGAACCGGTGCGCCGGGCGGCGGCATCGAAAACAGTGAGGCAGGAAATCAGCAGCCCTGCTTTTCCCCCGGCGGGCGGTCCAGAGACCGGCACCCCAACGCAGGCGATGACGATGCGCGACCAGGACCAGCGGCCACAGCTCTCAGTCGAGGACCTCGCGCCCCCGCCCGAGGCCCTGGAGCCCGCGGCGGTACCGGCGCCCGACGACGAGCCACGCGGGGTGGCGGTGATCTGGCCGCCACCCAACGAGGACTCGGCCCCAAGCGACCCCCTCAGCGCGCCCGCTCGAGCGCCTCGAGGAGCATCGGCTCGTCGATGCCGACCCCCGGCCGCCCGTCCAAGCGGGCCGTGATCGTGCCGTCGTCGAAGAAGACCACCGTCGGGACGAGCCCGACGTCGAAGCGCGTCCAGAGTGGGTCTTCGTCGTCGTCCAGCACCACCTCCAGGGGCTGGTAGCCCACGGCCGAGGGCGCCAGGCGCCGGAAGACGGGCGCGAAGGCGCGGCAGAAGGGGCACCAGGTGGCGTGAAACAGGGCGACGACCTTGCGCCCGGCGAGCGCGGCGTCGAGGTCGGTCCCGGTGCGATCAGCGGGCACGGCCGTCCCCAGCACGGACCGGGCGCAGGGCCCCGGGCGCCGGCTCACCCGCGGCCAGGAGCGCGGTACCCACCTCGGCGGGCGAATCGAAGCAGCGCGCGGCGCCGGCTGCCAGCAGCTCGCGGCGTCCGTGCAGCCCCCAGGCGGCGCCCCACCCCGCCACGCCGGCCCGGACCGCCATCTCCATGTCGAAGCGCGAGTCACCGAGGTAGGCGGCGGCCGCAGGCGCGGTGAAAGCGATGGCGCGCTCCTCGCGGGAGCCCAGCGCGAGCGCGAGCTCGAACGTGTCCCCGGCGAGCGCGGCGCCGGCATCCTCGTCCACGACCGACCAGGTCACCTGCTGCGGCACGCCGGGAAGGAAGGAGTCGTTGAGGAGGACCAGGGTGCGCGCGACGTCGGTCTCCGCCGGCAGCGCGACGGGGCCCACGGTGCCGTCGAGGTTGGGCCGCAGGCGCGTGGACTCCCGGTCGAACACCGCGATGGGGTGGTACGACTCGCGCAGGTTGCGCGTGAGGAGATCCTTCTCCTCCTGGCTGTAGAGGGCGTGGTAGTACGGCGCGAACGGGTGCTCGGAGCCGTCGGCGTAGAAGAAGTGCCAGGCCCAGTTGAGCTTGTAGGGCCGCATGTCGTCGTAGCCGAGGATGCGCATGGCGCGCACCGCGATGCCCTGCATGGCCTTGATCTGCGTGTAGCTCATGCCGTCGGGCAGCGACTTGGGCCGGTGGTTGGTGGTCTCGCCGACCCCGCAGGGCGGGTCGGCGACGAGGTAGCGCGCGTAGAAGTCCAGCGGGTCGTCCCAGTACTCCTTCGCCGGCTCGGTGGTGTCCCAGTCGCCGTGGGGGTAGTGCCAGTTGATGGTCTCCACGTCGAGCCCGTCGCGGTACATGAACGGCGAGTCACCGTCCCAGTTCACCGGCCGCGGCGTGGTCGTGATGCCGTCGGGCCGCACGATCGCGTCGGTCTCCCACACGGGGTCCCGCAGCGAGAGGAGCTGGAGGTCGGTCAGGGCGTGGAAGTAGATCTCCATCTCGTTCTCGACCGACCACATGACGATGGCGGGGTGGTTGCGCTGGCGCACGACCCAGTCGCGCAGCCACGTCCTGGCGTTGGCGACGTAGGTCTCGTCGTTGTTGACGGGCGGCAGGATGTCGAGGCGCGCGTAGATTGCCGACTCGGAGATGATCATGAGCCCGAGCTCGTCACAGAGATCGAACACGCAGTCCTCGGGCGGCGACTGGTGGAACCGCACCACGTTGAAGTTCAGATCCTTCATGCGCTGGAGCGTCTCGCGGGCGCGGTCGCAGGCGAAGTAGCGCGGGCCCCAGTAGCGGGCCCGCAGGCCGGGATCGTCCACCGAGTCGCCCATGAGGTTCAGGCGCCGGCCGTTGAGCACGAAGTCGCCGTTCTCGATCCACACCTCGCGGAACCCGAAGCGCTCCTCGCTCAGGTCGACGGCGCGGCCCTCGGGGTCGACGAGCAGCGTGCGCAGGGTGTAGCGGGTCGGGCTCGCCGGCGACCAGGGCGCGGCGTCGGCCCACGGCTGCACCACGACGACGCGGGCGGAGCCATGGGCCGGGACCTTGACCGGCTGCGGGGCCGTCTCCAGGGCCACCTGGCCCTCCGCGTCCACGGCACGGCTGATGACCCACACGCCGACGTCCTCGCCCGTCGAGTTGCCAAGGGTGTGCTCCAGCGTGACGTCGAGGCGCCGGACCGACGGCACGACGAAGGTGCGGTCGACGTAGACCGCGGGCAGGCTCTCGAGGGTGACCGAGCGGTAGATGCCGGTGATGTCGGTGTGGCTGTAGGCGCCGACCGGCCAGTCGGTGATCCCGTCTTCGCCGAGCAGGGCGCTCCCGTCGGTGACTTCGACCTCGAGCCCGTTCGCGCCCGGGCGCGCCGCCGGCGTCAGGTCGAAGCCGATCTTGCGGTAGGCCCCGAGGTGGGTGCCCACCTCGGTGCCGTTGAGCCTGACCGTGGCCGCGTGGTGCAGGGCTTCGAACCAGAGGCGCGTGACCGCCGCCGGCTGCCCCAGGTCGAGGTCGAGCCGGTACGTGCCCCGGTGGATGGTGCGCTTGGGCCAGTTGTCCCCCTCGGTCTGGGTCAGCCCCTCGTCGGGAGTGCCATCGAGGTAGCCGGGGCAGGCGAGGTCGTAGTTGGGCGTCGGGACGGCCTCCCAGAAGCAAGGGACCGGCACGTCCCGCGCCGCGTAGCCTTCCGGTGTGAAGGACCAGGTGCCGTCGAGGGAGCGGCTCGTCCGCGGCGGCGAGTCGGGCTCGACCCAGGCGGGCGGCGGCCCGAAGTCGATGCCGCCGCAGGCGGAGCACCACGGCACGAGGAACGCGAGCCACCACGTCGGGCACTGCCCCACCGTGCACCTCCGCACCAACGCCTGACTGTAGCACGCCGCTGCGACTCCGGTATGCTCGGGCCGGCGTCAGCGCGCGGCGGGGCTCAGGGGGCGACGAAGTCGAGCACCACCGGCACGACCGCGCGCGTCGCGACCACGAAGGCGACCGTCAGCACGCCGTCCGCGACCTCGGTGCGGAGCCCCGTCGCGCCGCCGACCGTCGCGGCCCCGAGCGACCACCCGGGCGGCACGCGGAAGACGAGCTGGTGCTCGAAGGGGGCCTTGGCCGTACCCGGCGCTGCGTCGTACGAGACCGTGAGCCGGCGCGCGCCCTCGTCCCACGAGACGCCGCGCACCTCGACGGCCCCCTGGAGCAGGTGACGGTTCCCGCCCAGGAGCTGGGGGTGCGCGTCGACCGGCCTGAGCGCGAAGACCTGCACGGAGTGCGGCGCGACCGTGCGCGCGAGCGTCCCGCGGATCCCGTCGACCACCTCGCCCGACCAGAACTCGCGCGCTACGTAGTCCGTCGCCGGATCGAGCCCGATCGCGCCGAGGTCGACGCTCACCGCGCGCGCCTCGTCGGCCAGCGCCGCGTAGGGGCGCTGCGTCAGGTCGTCGTTCGTGCCCCAGTTGAAGAGGGCGACCACGTCGTACGGGGGCCCGTCGCCCCCGGTGTTGCGACCCGCCGCGGGATTCACGTGCAGGTGCCACGCCTCGGGGAACTCGCGCTCGAAGAGATCGAGGGGGCGCGCCGCGTGGCCGAAGACCGGCAGCAGCACGCGGTAGTCGTTGATCCAGTCGGCCGGCATGTCGACGAGGCGCTCGCCCAGCTTGGCCACCCCGCCCGAGAGGCCGATGGCGGTCACCAGGCAGCGGGACTCGTCGCGGGTGATGGGCGGCACCGCCGGGTCGGGGAGCGAGCGGAAGAAGATCATGTCGTGGTTGAAGAGGTAGACCTGGCCGTGCAGGTAGTAGCGTCGCGCGATGGTGCGCACCGTCGGCTTGAACCCCTGCGCGTCGAGGCGCCCCTGCGACTCCTTCTCCTTGTCCCAGGCCGGCATGGTGTCGAGGTTGAGGCGCAGCGAATCGGCGAAGCCCACGTGCGGGCCGAGCATGCCGACGCTCAGCCAGAACTGGTTCCACTGCTTGACCGCGGCGGCCCAGCGCTCGAGCCCCTCGTGCGGACGGTCGGTGGTCGGGATGACCAGCACCGGGCCCGCCTCCAGGCGCGCGCCGGCGGCCAGCGGCTTGCCCTGGGGCAGGTAGGGGAAGTCGGCGGCCCAGTAGGTGAAGGGGGTGCGCCCGTCGACGGGGACCGCCTCCTCGGTCACGAACGAGGTGTTGAAGAAGGGCGAGGCGTGCGCGAAGTCGAGCGTGCCGGCCACGAAGGCCTGCCCGGTGGTGAGGTCCTTGATGGCGTGGTTCCAGTCGCTCACCGAGTGGCCGCGCTGGCCCCCGTGGACCATGGACAGGGCCACTGTCTCGAGCGGCTGGGGCCGGTCGCCCGGGACCACGTCGACGAAGGAATCGTAGACGAGGAAGGAGCCGTCCTCGAGGATGCGGTGGGTCGCGGGGTGGGCGCCGAGCCGCAACGCCCCGCCGCGGACGGCCTCCACCGTGGCCGGTGCCAGCCGGTTCAGCACCATCTCGGCGGCGCCGGGGTTGGCGGCCTCCACCGCCACGGTGAAGAACGCCTCCCCCGGGTACACGGCGACGCGGAGCGTCAGGTCCGGTGCGCCCTGGAGCCCGCGGCGCGTGGCCACGAGCCGCTGCGCCTGGCCGAGCGCGTCCGCGCCCGTGGAGGTGGCCACGCTGCGGGAGTAGCCGTCGGTCGTGCGGTAGATCGTGCCGCTGCTCCCCGCGCCGCGCACCTCGACCTGGGCGAAGGCGCGCTCGAGCACCGTGCGCCCGTCGGCGAGGGTCACGTCGAAGCTGCCCTCGTCGCGGTCGTAGCGCACGGTGAAGCCGTCGCCGGCGAGGGTGGTGTAGCGCGGTGGAGCGTCGCCGCAGCCGGCGAGCGGCGGGGCGAGGCCGACGAGGGCAATCACCAGTGCCAGGCGGCCGGACAATCCGGCCACGCACGCGCACAGGATCAGCGAGCACCGCATCCGCGCCTCCTGGGGCCGACTGGGCAGCCGCGATCGAATGACGGATCGCGCGCGTCGTCAACCGGGAAGTGGCGCGGCCGCGGGGACGGTCGGGGCCCTCGAGGCTACCGTGACAGGAGACGCGCGAACTCCGCATGCACCGCAGCACCCTGTGGCGCAAGCTGCGCCGGTACGGGTTCCCGGAGGGGACGTGAGCCGGCCGGCCCTCCGGCGTCAGGCCGCCGCGGCAGGACGACCGATGCCTTGCGGGTGGAGGAGGCCGGGGCTTAGAATGGGGTGATGGCCAGCGTGCGTCTGATCGAACCCGGGGAGCACGTGCCCACCGCCGACCAGCGCGTGGTCCTCCACCGCGTGCCGTGGTCTCACTACGAGGCCCAGCTCGCGCTCCGCGGCGACGTCGCCGCGCCCCGGCTCTCCTACCTCGACGGAGCGATGGAGCTGATGACGCCATCGAAAGACCACGAGCGCATCAAGTCGTACCTCGGCAGGCTGGTGGAGGCCTTCGCGCTCGAGCGCGGGATCGAGCTGTCGCCCTACGGGAGCTGGACGCTCAAGCAGCCCCTCCGGCAGAGCGGGGTCGAACCGGACGAGTGCTACCTCATCGGCGGCGACCAGAGCCGCGATCTCCCCGACCTCGCCATCGAGGTGGTCTGGACCAGCGGGGGCATCGACAAGCTCGAGGCCTACCGCCGACTGGGGGTCGCGGAGGTGTGGCTGTGGCGTGACGGCCAACTCGAGGCGCACGTCCTGCGCGGCGATCGCTACGAGCCGAGCCCGACGAGCCTGTGCCTGCCGGGTCTCGACATTCCCCTGCTCGCGTCGTTCCTCGACCGACCCACCGTCCTGCAGGCGGTCCGCGCCTACCGCGCGGCGCTCGCGGGCGGCGGCTAGCCCCTCCCAGCTTGCGCGGAGTGGGTGGGGCCGCTCGTCCTGCTGGTCCCGGCTCGTTGGCGAGCCCTACTTCGACAGCCACCGCGCCAGCCACTCGTGCATGGTCTTCCACCAGACCTCGGCGTTCTGGGCCTTCTGCACGAAGTGCCCCTCGTCGGGGAAGACCAGCAGGCGGGCCGGGACACCGCGGCGGCGCAGGGTGCCAAAGAGCTGGAGCGCCTCCTCCACGGGCACGCGCATGTCTTGCTCGCCGTGGATGACGAGCATCGGCGTCTTGATCCTCTCGGCGAAGCGGCTGGGGGAGAGGCGGTCGTGGATCTCGCGGTTCTCCCACGGGGTGCCGCGGAACTCCCACTCCGGGAACCACAGCTCCTCGGTGGCGGCGTTCAGGGAGGAGAGGTTGAAGAGCCCGTCGTGGGAGATGAAGCAGCGGAAGCGGTCGGTCCTGGTCGCGGTCCAGTTGACGAGGTAGCCGCCGTAGGAAGCGCCGGCGGCGCAGACCCGCTTGCCGTCCACGTGGGGGAGCTTCACGGCGTGGTCGAGCGCCTTCATCACGTCCTCGTAGGGGGCCCCGCCCCAGTCGCCGCGGATGGCGTCCTGGAACGCGCTGCCGTAGCTCGACGAGCCGTGGAAGTTCGGCGCGACGATGACGTAGCCGGCGCGGGCGAACATCTGGTAGTTCCAGCGCCAGTGCCAGTCGTCGCCCATGTTCCCCTGGGGCCCGCCGTGGAAGATCATCACGGCCGGGTAGCGGCGCCCCGGCGCGAAGCCCGGCGGCTTGACGATGAACCCGTGCACGGTGTCGCCGCGCGCGCCCCGGACGCTGAAGGGCTCGGCCGGCTTGAGGTCGAGGGCTCGGAGCGCGGCCGCGTTCAACGTCGTCAGCGGCGTCTCGCGGCCGGCGGCGAAGCGGAAGAGCTCGGGCGGCTGGTGCGCGCGCTCCGCGGCGTAGACCACGGTGCCGTTGGGAGCCACCCCGAAGCCGTGGGTGAAGCGACGCTCGACGAGGCGCCTCACCTTCGCCCCGGGCGCCGCGTCGACGGCGTAGATCGACACGTACCCTTCGTCCTCGGCGCTGAAGTACAGGGCGCGCGAATCGGGTGACCAGGAGAAGTCTTCCACCGATCGGTCGAGCGCTGCCGTCAGGTCGTGCAGCGCGCCGCTGGCCCGGTCCTGGATCACGAGCCGGCGCCGGTCGGCCTCGTAGCCAGCGTGCTGCATCGCGCGCCACGCGAGGAAACGCCCGTCGGGGGAGTAGCGCGGGTAGGAGTCGTTCGCCGGGTTCCGCGTGACCTTGCGGGGGGCGCCGCCCGGGAACGGCACCACGTAGACCTCGGCGTTGGTGGACCAGGCGGCGGGGCCGTCGACGCGGGTGAAGGCCACCTCGCGGCCGTCGGGCGAGAAGTCGTAGTCGGCAGGGCCGGTGAGGTCGATGGGCGGCACGTCGTGAGGCCCGGGCGTGAGGTCGCGCGGGGCCTTGCGCCCCTCGGCGTCGACCACGAAGAGGTGGCTGCGCTTGCGGTCGCGCCACTCGTCCCAGCGCCGCACCGGGATGTCGTCGTAGAGGCGCGCCTTGACCTTGCTCTCCTCCTGCGCCTCCTCCTTGGCCTTGTTGCACGCCTCCGTCTTGCACTCCGGGAACGCCGGCGACGGGAAGAGCAGCCACTTGCCGTCGCGCGACCAGACGGGACGGCCGGCTACCCCGGTCTTGAGGTTCGTCACCTGGTGCGGCTCGCCGCCCTCGAGCGGCAGCACCCAGACCTGCGGCGTGCCGCCGCGGCTGGAGACGAAGGCCAGGCGGCGGCCGTCCGGCGACCAGCTCGGGTGCTTGTCCGACTTCTCGTGGGTGGTGAGGGCGCGGGGCGCGCCGCCCGCCACGTCCACGACCCAGATGTCGTCGTTCTTGGTGTTCTTGGCCTTGTCGAACGTGGCCACCACGAACGCCACGCGCCGGCCGTCCGGCGAGAGGCGGGGGTCCGAGACCCGCTTCAGCCGGATGAAGTCGTCGAAGGTGATGGCCCGGCGCGGCTGCGCGCCGGCCGCCGTCCCCAGGAAGAGGATCGCACCGAGAGCGAGCGTCGGAATGGTCCGCATGGCGCGACTTTTCCGCGCGGGCGGGCCCGCCGTCAAGTGTGTTAGGCTTGCGCGAATGCGCGACGTGCTCGTCGTCTACAAGAGGAGCTCCTTCGAGCTCTACGCGGCCTCGCCCGACGCGGCGGTCCAGGCCTACATGCGGAGCGGCTCGCCCGACGTGGACGTCATGCGCCGCAGCCACGACGCGCAGGCCCGTGCCCTCGAGACCGTCACCGGGGAGCTCGGACGCCGCGGCGTCCGCTGCGAGACCATCTTCCGCGCCGACCTGCGCCCGATCGCCGGGCGCGACCTCGTGGTGGCCGTGGGCGGCGACGGCACCTTCCTCGAGGTGTCGCACTACGTGACGGACGCGACGCTCCTCGGGGTCAACTCCGACCCCGGAGGCAGCACGGGCTTCTTCTGCTGCGCCACCGCCGAGAGCTTCGGTGCGTCGCTGGACGCCCTCGACCAGCTGCCGCGCACCGCGCTCCACCGCGTCGAGATGGTCCGCGACGGCGTCAGGCTGCCGGAGTTGGTGCTGAACGACGTGCTCTACGCCCACGCGAACCCCGCGGCGACCTCGCGCTACCGCATCGTCGTGGACGGCCGCACCACGACCCACAGGAGCTCCGGCCTCCTCGTCTGCACCGCCGCCGGGTCGAGCGCGTGGATGTACCAGGAGGGGGGCGCGCTCATGCCGCTCGACGCCCCGGGCCTGCAGTACTGCCACCGCGGCGAGCGCAGCGAGCGTCCGGCCCGCGCGGACGCGGTCGCCATCCACTCGCTCACGCGCCAGGGCACGCTCTACGTCGACGGTCCCCACCTCACCTACGAGTGCGGGCTCGGCTGCGAGGTACTGCTCAGAGGCGGGCGTCCCCTCCGCGTGGTCGGCGACCTCGCGGCCAAGCGCGCCGCGCTCGGCTAGCCCGCGGCCTATCGGGCCGCGAAGGACTAGATGATCGCCAGGTCCACGTACGGGTCCTCGTGCCCGGGCGGCCACACCGACGGGTAGGCGCCCTTCTCCGCCACGAGGTAGATCTGCGAACGGAAGCTCTGCGCGAAGAACGGCTTGAGCGCCACGCGGAGCGGGTCCTCGCCGGCGAAGCCGACGTGCAGCATGTGGTACCCATGCCCCAGGTGCTCGTCCACCACCGCCCGGAGCAGGTCCTCGAGCACCCCGGGGTCGCGGTCCGCGATGGCCACGCGCGTGGCCGTCAGCGAGCGGAACGACTCCCCCACCTCCGGCAGGGGCGCGGCGTTCCGCAGCACCAGCGACGCGGCCCGGTAGCCCGCGCGCAGCGCCTTCCCGCCGAGGTCGTAGCCGAGGAGCGTGGTCCGGCGCAGCGGGCCCTCGTCCCAGGCGGCCAGCACGCCCACGAGGCGGCCGTCGCGCTCGGCCAGGAAGTAGCGGTCGAGGCCGAGCCCGGGCACCCGCTCGGCGTCGCGCGCGAGGCGCTCCGCGGTCAGTTGCGGCGCGAAGAGCCTGCCCTGCAACGCTCGCGTCATGAGCGCCGCCATCGCCTCGACATCCCCCTCGCGCGCGTGCCGCACCCGGCACCGCCGCGGCCCGCCGGTCCGTCGCAGCAGCAGCAGGTTGGCGGCCTCGAAGCGGCACAGGACGCGGTGGACGAAGCGCGGTACGGCCCACCGCCGCGGCGAGATGAGCCCCGTGGCCGCCACGTTGCCGTCCTTCACCAGCATGAATGCGGCGCGCCGCCCCGGCGGCAGGCGGTCGATGAACTCCAGGATGATCCGCTTGGCGAGCCCGGCGCCGCGCCAGCCCGGGAGCACGCGCAGGTCGCCGCCGTAGACGTAGGGGCCCCAGCCATCGCCGATCCAGCCCTCGAGGGTCCCGCACAGCCCGTAGCCGACGAGTCGGTCGTCCGAGTAGACGCCCAGGTACTCGTGCTGGTCGAACACGGCATCGGGCCAGGCGAAGAAATCGGGTGCGCGATCGAAGTAGAAGGTGAAGTTGGCCTCGATCGGGCAGGCGCGGTTGATGGCCAGGAGCGCGGGCGCGTCATCGCGGGTGACGGGGCGCACCGTGGCGGCCGCGACCGCGGCCTCCGGCGGGGCGCGTCGCTCGCTCGGCATCACGCCTCCTCGTGCGCGGTGTCGATGCGCGCCGGCACGATGCCGTAGAAGGGGAACCGGTCGCGCTCGACGAGCCGCGCGCCCAAGGCCCGGTCGATGTGGATCTTCCCGTGCAGGTCGGACGGCAGGGCGCGGTCGACGTGGATGTAGCGCCACACCAGGCGCGCCGGGCTGGCCATGCGTGCGTAGAGCAGCCGCATCGCCTGCTCGAAGCGGACCTGCGGGAGCCAGTCGGCCACGTTCGACAGGTGGGCCTTGTTCCCGGCGCCGCGCGGCGCCCGCTCGAGGAAGCCGAGGAGGTCCTCCTCGTGAAAGGCGAGCCGCTCGCCGCGGCCGCGGACCGCGGCAAAACCCCGGCTCGTCAGGTACTCGGGGACGGCGTCGAGCGACAGCACGCGCCCGAGGGCCGTGAGCTGCAGCAGGTGGTTCGCGCGCGCCGGCGTCGCGGTGCAGAGCGCCCGGAAGCGGTCGAAGAACTGGTCGCCCAGGGACCGCTCCGCGGAGCGGAACTGCAGGCTGCGGGGGTCGATGCCACGACGCGCGTAGATGCGCGGGTGGAATGCCAGGCGGAAGATGGCCCGGTACTTGGGGCGGTCGAAGATCCGCTCGAAGGCGGCCCGCTGCTCCGGGAGCGTGTCGCACTCGAAGAGCGGCTCGAAGAGCCGGAACCCGACCAACGGCTTCACCAGCAGCATGAGCCAGCGGATGTAGCGCTCGTAGCGCCCCGCCCAGATGGCGCCGCCCGCCGCGTCCTCCTCGTGCCACTCCCAGAAGAGCCGGCCGTCGGGGGGGAGCGCGGGGAGGACCTCGCGGAGCCAGCGGCGCCGCGATTGGCGCGACGCGGGCATGAAGCCGAGGAAGCGGATGGCCTCCTCGCGGTCCAAGCGCCTCACCGCCGCCGCCTTCAGCCGCGCCAGGTGAAGCTGCCGCGGGTCCACGTCCACGGCGATCACGGCCTCGGCCCCGAGCGCCAGCAGCGACAGCGGCATGTCGCCGGCGCTGGCGATGGAGAGGACCCGGTCGCGGCTCCCGGCTGCCCCGAGGCCGAGGGCGACCGCCTCGCTGCGCTCGTCCTCCTGCGACAGGCCGAAGTTGTAGAGGTGGGTCACCGCGCCCCTCCGCCGTACCCGCCGAGCTTGAAGCCCCCTTCGCCGAGCGTCTCGAAGAAGCCGTGCTTCTCGCCGAGCGCGTCGAGGACCTCGAGGCTGCGGGCGTCGATCGGCCCCACCAGCTGGAGGCCGGCGGTGACCTCGGGCTCCAGGCCCAGCAGCATCGCCTCGGCCGCGCAGCTGAAGGCCGTGCCCGGGCTCGTGTGCGAAGCGATGACGAAGCCCGGCGCGCCCGGGACCGCCACAACCCCCGCGAACGGCAGCACCGTCACGCCCGGCAGCC
>JACRCY010000552.1 GCA_016218785.1 Deltaproteobacteria bacterium | reverse complement strand
GGCTTCAACGACGGCGAGGCGGACCTGCGCGCGATCGCCCGCTGGCTGCGGCAGCGCGCGCCAGCCCCGGGCGGCGCCGCGGTCCTGCTCCAGCCCTTCCACCGCCTCGCGGTCGCCAAGACCGGCCGCCTCGGACGCCCCTACCCCTTCGCCTCGCGGCAGCCCACCTCCCCCGCGCACTTCGCGGCCGCGGCCGCCACCCTGCGGCGCGAGGGGGTGGCGGTCCTGGAGGGGTAGCTGCCTGCGGAGCACAAACCCGCGATTATTGGCCCCCTTCGTGCAGCATGTTAGCGTAGGTTCTGCGTCTAACCCGTGGTGATGGTGGACCCAGAACGGCGCCGGCGACGGGCCGGCAAGGTCGCCGTGCTGTTGGCCATTCTTCTGTGTCTGGCCGACTTTGCGGTGGTCTACGCGTGGGTCATGAAGTACCTCAACGGGCCCGCGCTGGGCCGCTACATCACGCAGGTGGCGGCGCGCAGCAACCTGCGCGGCCGCGTCGAGGTGCAGAGCGTCTCGTGGAGCGGCCGGGCCGTCTTCGACCTGCTCCTCGGCAAGCCGCACCCCATCGACGTCGAGGAGCTGAAGGTCTTCGACCCCGACGGCGTGCTCGCGCTGCACGTGCCGCGCGCGACCATCGGCGTGGAGCTCCGCCCCGCCCTGCGCGGCCGCTACTACCTGCACGACCTCGACCTCCCCGCCGGCCTGCTGCTGCTCCACGAGAAGAAGGACCCCAAGGGCCAGGGGGCTTTCGGCCTCATCGCCGCGTTCCAGCAGAAGCCGCCCACAACGCCGCAGCCCAAGAAGGCGCCCTCACGACCCAAGCCCGGGCCGGTGATCGTCCTGCGGAACGCGCGCATCGGCGGGCTCGACTTCGGGCTGAACTTCACGAATGCGACGAACCACCCGGACGGCGCCTGGGGCCTGTGGCTGCAGAAGTTCACGGCGGGCCTCGACGTTCGTCTCGACGCCCGCGACCTCAAGAAGGTGGAGCTCGCGTTTGCGTTCTGGGGCGCCAAGTCCCCGGGCGGCGAGCTGCGCATCGGCCCGCTCCACTACCCGCTCGTGGATTTCGACGCCCGCCTGCTCGCCATGCGGCAGAACAAGCCGGGAGACTGGGAGTACGACGTCACGTTCTCCTCCGAGGGCACCCGGGTTCACGGCACGGGGGCGCTCGTGGCCATGTTCGGCGCAGATGCCGGCATCGCCACCTCCGTGAAGCTGACCAACGCCGGCGCGAGCCTCACCCGCACCGTGGGCCCGATCTTCGGCGGGCCCGTGGTGGGGACGTTCGACATCCGCGGCCGCTTCAAGGACGGGCCGGTCATCGACGGCGTGCTCGAGCACGTCACCGCCACGGTCGGCCCGTTACGCGCCGTCGAGACCCGCGCGCGGCTCGTCCTCGCCTCGGGCCGCCTGCGGCTGGAGGGAATCGACGGCACCCTGGCCGACGGCCGCCTGCGGGGCGACGTGCTCTTCGACTACCCCGCGGATCGCTGGTCGGCCAAGGCCACGGTCAGCGACGTGGACACGGGGGCGCTCGTGGGCACGGACCTCAGACGGCTCCTGGCGGGCCGGGCCTCGGGCAGCGCCAGGATCTCGGCGTCCTTCGCCGGGCCCACGGCGGTCAAGATCGCCGGCCTCGACCTCACCCTGCGCCGGCGCTTCGGCGCGCCGCTGCCGCCCCAGGTGCGCGTGCGCGGCCAGGCCACGGTGCGGCAGGAGTCGGTCGACATCCGCGACGTCGAGGTGTCGGCGGCGGGTGCGTCGCTCACGGCCCAGGGGCGCGTCATGACCAGGCGCAGGGAGCTCGACCTGGCGGTGACCCTGGCGGCCCAGCGCGCCGGTGCGCTCCTCGCCGCCATGAAGGTGCCGCCGGTGGTCGAGGCCCTCACGGCCAACGCCAGCGTCAAGGGCAAGATGGACAACCCCGTCGTGGAAGGGAACCTCACCGCGGCCGGGGTCGGCCAGCCGGGTCTGCGCCTCGACAGCGTCTCCGCCCGCCTGGGCCTGCGCGACGGTGCCCTCGCGCTGGAGGACGTCCGCGCCACCGGCCTCGGCGGGACCGCGTCGGGCCGCGCCAGCGCCCAGCTCTTCCGCGGCAGCCTGGCGCGCCTCTCGCGCGACCCGCTGGTCGCCGCCACCCTCGGGGTGAAGCGCGTGAGCGTGGAGCGCCTCCTCCGCGGCGGCGAGGTGCGCGGCACCCTCGCCGGGGACGTGGCCGTCGAGGGGCCCCTCTCCTCGCCGGTGGGGCACGCCTCGTTGCGCTCCGCGGACTTCACGGCCTACGGCGACCGCTACTCGGAGGTGGCCGCCGACGTTGACGTCAAGAATCGCGTGGTGACCGCCCGCCGCGTGGTGATGCGGCGCCAGGCGGGCGGCGACCTCCGTGGCTCGGGCACGATGGGCTTCGACGGCGCGCTGGATCTGAACGTGCTCGCCACGCGCTTCCCGCTGCAGGCCGTCCCGAAGATGAGCGACCTCCCCTTCGCCGTCTCGGGGCTCATCTCGGGGGAGATGCAGCTCACGGGCGACCTCAAGCGGCCCTCGGTGGGCGGCTTCGTGGCGCTCGCCGGCATGCGCCTGCGCAACATCCTCCTCGGCAACGGCAAGCTCAAGCTCGAGCCCGGCGGCGACGCCGTCCGGCTCACCGGGACGTTCTTCGACCGCGTGGACGTGGACGGCTACCTCACGCTCGCCCCCCGCTCGGCCCTGTTCGTGCGCGTCACCCTGCGGCGCATGCCCCTCGAGGCGCTCGTCCCCGAGCTGATGCTCATCGACACCCGCGGGCTCATCTCCGGCACGGTGCAGCTCTCCTTCACCAGCGACGGGCTGAAGGACGCTCAGGTGCGCCTCACGGAGCTCAGCGTCGTGATGGAGCCACGGCGCGAGACCGAGGAGGAGAAGCGGCGCTTCGAGCTGCGCAACAAGGATCCGATCGCCCTCTCCTACCGCGACGAGCGCGTGGAGTTCGAGCACCTGCACCTGACGTCGGCGTCGGGCGACATCGAGGCCACCGGGTACGTCGGCACCAAGGGCTCCGACGCGCAAGTCAAGGGCGCCATCGGCCTGGAGCTGATCGAGTGCCTCGCCCGCAACCTCTTCGAGCACACCCACGGCGACCTGCTCGTGAACCTCGCCTTCAAGGGGCCCCTGGCCAGGCCGCAGGTGACCGGCACCCTCGACGTGCGGAAGGCCTCGGTGACCCCGCGCGAGGCCGACCGCCCGATCGGCGTGCCCGAGGCGAAGCTGGAGCTGCTGCGCGACGCCCTGGTGGTGCACGGGGCGCGCGTGACGCTCGACAACGCGACGCTGCGCCTGGCCGGCCGTCTGGGCCTCTCGGACTTCAAGCCGACCAACGTCGATCTGAAGCTGACGGGCGAGACCTCGGCCCGCGCCCTCCAGATCGGCCTGCCGCGCTACTTCTCCGAGGCGAGCGGCATCGTCGGCGTGAGCCTCACGGTGAGCGGCCCCGCGGCCTCCCCGCGCGTCGCCGGGCGGCTCCACCCGAAGGGGGTCGAGCTGGCGGTGCGGCCCCTGGGTCGCGAGGTGGGCCTGCGCTCGGGCGCCCTCGACGTCACCGGCACGCCCACCGACCTCACGGTCACGGCGCGGACCGTGCGCGGCACGCTCGACGAAGGAGAGTTCACCCTCGACGGGTCGCTCGCCCTGCAGGACTTCGCCCTGGCCGACCTCGACGTCCGGTTCCAGGGCATGGGCATCCCGCACCGCGTGCCACGGGTGTACGAGCTGTCGGTGAACGCCGACCTGCGCGCCTACCTGGTCGACCGCCGCCTCACCCTCGCGGGGACCGTCGACCTCGTCGACGGCCG
Organism: Deltaproteobacteria bacterium; assembly: GCA_016218785.1. GTDB lineage: Bacteria > Myxococcota_A > Polyangia > JACRCY01 > JACRCY01 > JACRCY01. The sequence goes on along the minus strand of JACRCY010000552.1, from coordinate 10,396 downwards.
CTACGTGCAGCGCTACGACCTGCTCAAGGACGTCCTCGAGCCTTCGCGCACCCACGTGGTGGCCAAGCCCTTCTGGCGCGGCATCAGGCTGCTCGAGGAGATGGCGCTCCAGCTACAGGTCCGCACCACTGGCGCGGTGTTCGTGCGCAACAACCTCGCCGACATCAGCCTCGACGTGGCCCTCGAGGTGCGGGGGACCCTCCCCGACACGCGGCTCGCCGGGGACATCCGCACCATCGAGGGGGGCTTCTCCATCCCCTTCCTGCGCGGCCGCTTCCAGGTCCAGGAAGGGGGCACCATCAGCTTCGACCCGAGCAAGGAGATCCCCGCGGAGACCCCCAAGGTCCACATCGTCGGCGAGACCCTCTACGTCGACAGCCGCGAGCAGGAGCACCAGATAACCCTCACCCTGGACGGCCCCCTGGGCGGGCTCGCCTTCGACCTCGTGTCCAACACCGGGCTCGGCAAGAACCAGTGCCTGGCCCTGCTCTCGACCGGGCGGACCACCGAAGAGGTGCGCGCCATGGTGACCGGCCGCTCCGAGACCGGTACGCCACAGACGCCCGGTGCGGCGGCTGCGGCCGACCAGGCGCTCAAGACCATCACCAGCGACTTCATGTCGCTGCTCGTCGAGGACCCGCTCAAGAAGGTCCTCAAGCTCGACCTCGCCCGGCTCGAGTTCGGCACCGAGTCGATCGAGGTGCGCCTCGGCTGGCGGCTGGGCCGGCACGTGAAGCTGCTCGGCTCCCACGAGCTCGGGCTGCTCGGCGACAGCCACACCGACGGCAAGGCCGAGCTCAAGATCTCGGACCACCTGCTCGTGGTCCCCGAGGTGGAGCGCCTGGTCCGGGGCCAGCAGACCGAGCAGGAGACGATCCTGCGCGGCAAGGCCCAGCTCAAGCTCCGGTTGCTCCTGCGCTAGTCTGCCGTCGCGCCGCGTCCGCAGGCTCGCCTGCCCCCTCTTCCTTGCGGTGCGTCGTGCCGCTCCTCGCCCCCCGCCTATGGTAATGTTGCGGTCATGCTGAGGGTTGAGTCGGTGTCCATCAGCGCCTTCCGCGGCATCCGCGAGGGCTCCATCGCAGGTCTGGCTGACGTCAACGTCCTCGTCGGCCGCAACAACAGCGGCAAGTCGACCGTGGCCGAGGCGATGTCGAGGAGCACGCAGACCCAGGACCCCCTGCGACGGCGGACCTGCGACCTGTGGGACCACGTCAGACAGGATCGCCAGCAGGAGCTGGTGTTCCGTGGTGATCCAGCGCTGACCCCGACAGTCGAGATGAAGCTGGGGCTATGGCGGCTGGGCGGCGACCTGAGGGCCAACCCCACCCTCTCCCCAAGCGTCCCCCCGCCGCCGGTTACAGAAGCGTCCCATTCCGCGTACAGCTTCGCGCAGAGGATCACGGTCTTCCGCCCCCCCGATGCCTTCGACGCCAAGATCGAGGCGCTGCTCTGGCCCGAGATCCTGCGAGGCAGGCGCGACAAGGCCCTCGTCGGCGCTCTCAACGACATCGCCGGTGGCGCCGTCGAGCAACTGCAGCTGCTGCCTGATGCGCGAATGATGCTCCTCTATCCTCAGCACAGCCTCACGCTCGACGTGCAGGGCGACGGGATGAGGGCGGCCCTCCGCTGCCTCATGGTGCTGTCGGTCCTGAAGCAGACACTGTTCGTGCTCGAGGAACCGGAAAGCCACCAGCACCCAGGCTCGCTCGCTCACCTCGCCTCCGCCGTCTGTAAGCTCGCTCGCGAGCACGAGGTTCAACTGCTGGTCACGACGCACTCCCTCGAATGCGTTTCGGCGTTCCTCCAGGCCACTGACGAGGCCGCGCGGGCCGCCGCGGGCCAGGACGCGAAGGGTGACAGCGCGGTGTTCCACCTGAAACTGGCTGACGGCCAACTCGAGGTGCGTCGGCTGGACGCCGAGGCGGTCAAGGGTCTCCTCGACACGGGCGTGGATGTTCGCAAGCTGGACCTCTATGTCTGAGCCACGCCGCGTCCGGGTTCACTTCGAAGGGGACGATGATGGCGTGGTCCTCAGGCAACTGCAGCGGCTATTGACGCTGCCTCCCGACGTCTCGCTGGAAGTGGCTGACAGACGGGCGGGGGGCAAGGACGAGTTGGTTCGCCACGCGGCTGCCTTTCTCCTCCCTGTCGGCGGCAGCGTCATTGTGCTGCGTGACCTCGACGACTTCACGCCAGACCAGGCGGTGGAGTGGTTCGAAGGACAGCTGCGGGTGGAGTTCGGCCCGAAGGTGCCTGGCCTGACATTGCGCCGGGTTGACGCGGTCGGTCCTCAGCCCGCGGTCTACGCTCTGAGCGACGGCACGCACAGCGGCTGGGCTGCCCTGGTGCTGGTGGGCTCCCCTCCTGCACAGGCGCTCGTGACAGAGTACGGAATCGAGCGGTTTGCGGTTGACGACTACCTCCTACTCCTGGCGAAGGACGAAGCGACGTACGCAGGGATGAGCGAGCACCGGGAGGTTGGCTTTGGCGTGGCATTCCGGAAGCTCAAGCGATTCGCAGAGTTGATGCGGGAAAACCAGGTAGCGGTCTGCGATTCAAAGCGTCTCCTGAAGCTGCTTCAGGGGATCACAGGATTCCGGGCGAGTCCGGCCACGTACGCGGAGAGGCTGATCGAGGGCGCTCGGGGGGCACACGGCGACCACTGGCTTAGGCAGCACTTCAACCCGTTGGCAGAGGCCATGGAGGCCGCAGTCCGTGCCCTCGCGGCTCGCTGGGCGACCGGCGGCGGGTAGATTCCAGGGGCAGGGTCGCATGCGAGGAGCCGATCGGCAGCGGGTGCTCGACCTGGTGGTGGGCCGGGTCGTCGAGGCGCAGGCGCGGCAGGCCGGAGGCGATGGGCACACGCTCGAGCGCGTGATCCACGACACCTACTACCACGAGCGCCGGCGCCTCGATGCCGAGCCCCGCACCCGTGCGACGCAGCAGACGATCCGGCGCTGGCAGGAGCGCCTGCGCGCGCTCAGGACCGCCGGCGACGCCGAGCGCCGCGAGGTGCTGGCCGACGCGGTCCGCGACTTCGCCGACGAGATCGTCGGGCACTTCGACGACCGCGTCTACCGCCTGGCGACGAGCGCCGTGCCCGTGGGCCTGTCGGCGATGCTCAACGCCCTCTCGCCCAAGCTCCTGCTGCGGGGCTTCCCCCACCCGCCCGGCATCGGCGACCGCGTCATCCTCGACGGCGAGATCGAGGCGGCCCGCCGGCTCCTTGACCGCGGCACGCTGGTCCTGACCCCCACGCACCTCAGCCACCTCGACTCCGTCGTCGTCGGCTACGCGCTGCACGAGCTGGGGTTCCCGCCGTTCACCTACGGCGCGGGGCTCAACCTCTTCACCAACCCCTTCGTCAGCTTCTTCATGCACAACCTCGGCGCCTATCGCGTCGACCGCAAGAAGAAGGCCGACCTCTACAAGGACACCCTCAAGGAGTACGCCACCGCCACCCTCGAGTTCGGCTACCACAACCTCTTCTTCCCGGGCGGCACGCGCAGCCGCTCGGGCGCCGTGGAGCAGCACCTGAAGCTCGGCCTCCTCGGCGCCGGGCTGCGCGCCTACGTCAACAACCTGCGCGAAGGGCGGACGAAGCCGAACGTCTACGTGGTCCCCTGCACCATCAACTACTACCTGGTGCTCGAGGCCGAGACGCTCATCGACGACCACCTCAAGGAGGCGGGCAAGTCCCGCTACATCATCGACGACGACGAGTCGACCCGGCCGGAGCGGGTGCTCAGCTTCCTGCGCAACCTCTTCCAGCTCGACGCGCGCATCGTCGTGCACTTCGGCGCGCCGCTCGACCCCTTCGGCAACCCGGTGGACGCCGACGGGCGCTCCCTCGACGGCCGCGGCCGGCCCATCGACGTGCGCCGTTACACCTACGTGCGCGGCGTGCCGGCCCACGACTCCCAGCGCGACGTCGAGTTCACCCGGCAGCTCGGCGCGGCCCTCGCCGTCGAGCTCCACCGGCGCAACACCGTGCTCTCCACGCACGCCGTGGCCTTCGCCGCCTTCGAGGCGCTCTCGCGGCGCCACCCCGGCGTCGACCTGTACCGGCTGCTGCGGCTGCGCGCGAGCGAGCGGGTGCTGCCCGAGAGCGACCTCCTCGCCACGGTGGGTCGGCTCCAGGGGGTGCTGACCGAGCGCGCCGCGGCGGGTGCGCTCCGGCTCGGCGGCCGGGTGCAGCACGACGAGCCCCAGGACGTCGTCGCCGACGCGCTCCGGCACTTCGGCATCTACCACAACCGCGCCGCGCTCCGACGGGAGGGCGACCGCCTCGCCGCCGACGACATGAACCTGCTCCTCTACTACCACAACCGGCTCTCGAGCTACGGGCTCGAGCAGGTGATCCCGTGAGCGCGGGCGCGGCGCCGGCGGAGTCGCGGTTCGCGATCCTGGGCGCCACCGGCCTCGGCCGCGCCCTGGCCCGGAAGCTGGCCCGCGGCGGCACCCCGGTGACGCTTTGGTCGCCCGAGCCCACCGCGCCGAGCCCGGCGGGCGATCCGCCCCTGCCGGAGGCGGTGGAGGTCACCGGCGACCTCTCCCTGGCCGCGCGATACGACCTCCTCGTCCTGTGCGTGGCGGCGCACGCCGTACGCCCGGTCGCTCGCGCGCTCGGCGAGGTCGCCCGCGGCGATCAGGTGCTGGTCCACGCCGCGCGCGGGCTCGAGGCGACCACCGGGCTGACGGTCTCGGCCGTGGTGCAGGAGGAGAGCTGCCTCCGCAAGATCGGGGTGATCGGCGGTGCCCTGCGCGCCGGTGCCCTCGACCGCGGCCGCGTCGTGGCCGCGGTGGTCGCGTCGCGTTTCGACGAGGTGACGAGCCGGGTGGCCGCCCTCCTCCGGAGCCCGAGCTTCCGCGTGCTCTGCTCCCAGGACGTGCCCGGGGTCGAGATCGCGGGCGCCTACCGCAGCATCGCCGCCGTCTGGATCGGCGTGGTCGACGCGCTCGACCTCGGTCCCGCGGCGCGCGCCATGGTCATGACCGAGGGCTTGAGCGAGGCCGCGCGGCTCGCCGCCCGCCTCGGCGCCGACCCGCTCACGTTCACGGGATACGCGGGGGTGGGCGACCTGGTCGCGACCGCGGCCGACCCGGCCGGCAAGGAGCACGAGGCCGGCGCCATGCTCGTGAGGGGCGTCGCCCCCGGGGTCGCCGGGGCGGCGGCCGTGGCCCCGGAGGCCGCGGCGGCCGCCGCCGGGGCCTGCGTGCTCGCCGCATGCCTCGGGGTCAAGGTCCCCGGGGCCGAGGGGCTCCGGCGCCTGCTGGCCGAGGGGGGCGACGCGGACGCCATGCTCCGCGCCGTCTTCGACGAGATCTCGGGGGCCACGCGGTGAGCGCGCGCCGGGCCGACGCCCCGTCCGCCACCGACACCTACCCGCTCGACCGGACCAACCAGCGCCGCCTCGCCCCGGACTTCGCCGGGCCGGTGGTCCTCTGCGACATCGACAAGACGTACCTGGCCACGAACTTCTCGTCGCTCCGCGGGCTCCTGGCCATCCCCTTCGAGTTCGCGATCGACAAGCGCGCCATCACCGGCATGGCCCCGCTGCTGCGCGAGGTGCGGCGCGGCCCGGGCAGCCGCAGCCGCCTGACGCCGCTCTACTTCGTGTCGGCGAGCCCGCCGCAGCTCCGGAAGATCCTGCAGAAGAAGATGCTGCTCGACGGGGTGGAGTTCGACGGCATCACCTTCAAGGACCAGCTCCGCATCCTGCGCCTCGGCGGCGTGCGGCGCCTGCGCGAGCACTTCTCATTCAAGCTGACGGCGCTGCTCCTCTACCACGCCGACTTCCCGCCCGGCGCCCGCGAGATCCTCATCGGCGACGACACCGAGTCCGACGCCCTCTGCTACACGATCTTCGGCGACGCGGTGGCCGGGAGGCTGCGCGGCGAGGCGCTGCGCAAGACCCTCGTGCGCCACGGGGTCGGCGCCCCCGACGCGGCCGCCATTGCCGCCCGCGTGGCGGGGCTTGAACCTCGCGACAGCGTCGCGCGGATCTACGTCCACCTCGAGAAGCGGACGCCCCCCGAGGCCTTTGCCGGCTACGGCCGGCTCGCGGCCTCCCGCGACGCGCTGCAACTCGCCCTCGACCTGTGGAGCACCGGCGAGATCGCGGCGCCGGGCGTCGTGCGGGTGGCCGCGGCGCTGCACGAGGCGGGCCGCCCCCTCCCCGACCTGGTCTCGTCGGTCCTCGACGCGCGCGCCCGGGGTCTCGTCACCGGCGCGGCCGCGGCCGAGGCGGCGGCTGGCCTCGCGGCGAAGCACCTCTGGCCCGCGGGCCTCAGCCTCGGCGTGGCCGAGGATCCGCCCGCGCACACTCCGCGCGAAGGGCTGCTGACGCCCGCGGCGATGCTGGGCTAGACCTCACGACCGAGCTGCAGGAAGAGCTCGTCGACCGGAGGAGCCAGCCCGGGCAGGCACGCGACCTCGGGGAGGCGCTCAGTGCGCCCCCGGCGCCACTCGCGTGCGGGCGTGAGCACGAGCACTTCGCGGGTCTCGGGGAGCAGCAACCAGACGACTTCGACGCCGGCATCGAGGTACCAGCGCGCCTTGGCGCGCAGCCGGACCTCGTCCTCGTCGCGCCCCGCGCGCGCAGCGGCTGCGCGGTGATCGGGAGCCGGCAACGCGGTTGACAGAATATAGTGTTCCGTAAACCACCCTGCCCTCGCGCGGGCTGACCGGGCTCTGGAAGCTGGGCGCACGGATTCGTAGGCTTCCCACGCCCACGAGCCGCCAGGGCCCGAGCTGCAACACAGCCGCGCCGCGACGCACCTGAACCAGGGCCTCCCGCGCCCGTGACCGCGTCCGAATCGCAGGATGTTTGCGTCCGCGCTACGCGCTCCCGCGCCTGCGCGCCATCACAACGATGCCTCCCACCGCCAGCACGCCAAACCCCAGGAGCACGAAGCCCACGTCCGAACGGCGCTTGCCCCGCTCACCCGTCGTCCCCCCCGCCGTCCGCGGGGGCGCGCCCGCCGCGAGCATTGCCTCCACCCGCTCCAGTCGCGCCTTGAGCACGGCGGTTTCGGCCTGCGACGACGCGGCGTGCGCCCGCAGCGCCTGGTTCTCGTCTGCCATCTTCTGGTTCAGCCCCTGGATGGCAGCCAGGGCGACGCCGTCGGCGTCGATGGTGGAGATGTGCTTGTCGTCGTCCCCGAGGCCGAACGCCGCGTAGAAGTCCTGCGCCATGGGGCCCATGTGCCGCGCGCGCGACGCCTCGGCCCTGAAGCGCCACGTGCTCAGGGGCATCGCCGAGACCCGCGCCAAGACGTCCCGCGCATCGTGCCCGTTGCGCCTGTCGGCCCCGCCGGCCCGGTCGCGCCCGTGGCACCGGTGGCACCCGGCGCGCCCGTCAGGCCGGTGGCACCGGTGGCGCCCGACTGGCCGATGGCGCCCGTGGATCCCGTCGGACCAATCGGCCCCGCTACGCCTTGCTGCCCCTGCGCGCCCGTGGATCCGGTGGGCCCGGCCATGCCCTGCTGCCCCTGCGCACCCGTCGCGCCTGTCGGGCCGGGGTCGCCCGTCGCGCCTGCGGGGCCGTTGGGGCCAGCGGGACCTGTCGGGCCGGTCGGGCCGGACTCACCCGTAGCGCCCGGTTCTCCCGTCGGCCCGCGAGTGCCGGCCGGACCTTGCTCCCCGGTTTGAGCTTCGCACCCGAGGCACACCGCCACCGCTAGCACCAAGACGCTGATTCGCGACACGTGCTGCCCCCTTTCAACCCGACGCCCCGTCGCCCACCTGCCGGTGGTCGGGCAAGGAGTAGCCTACCATTAGTCAGCAGATGGCAGGCAGCGCAGAGTGATCCGACAGGCTAGTGGCAGCATCGAGAGCCTGCCGCGTGCGGCCGCAGGCGCAACGCATTCGCACATCTTTGCACTGCACGGATGGGATGAGGGAGTCGGGGCGGGTGGCCGACGAGGTGGCTCGCGTCCGGCGGATCGTCTGCTGGCGTCACGCGCCGCGGGCGGGGCCGCAAGCTGGAGTGACTACTGCAGGCAGTCCGCGCTCGGCTCATCGGTGGCGCAGCACTTCGGCCAGTACGCGGCGCAGCCGGGCGAGCAGTCGAAGGCGCCCTTGGCCGGGTTGGCGAGGCACGACGCGCACTGCACCACCGCCGAGGTGCCCGTGGCGGCGGGGGCCTTGTTGCACGAGACGTCCGTGCCGCGGTCGATGCGGAACTGGTAGCCCGAGGCCAGGCCGCGCAGCTCCCCCACCGGCTTGGTGGAGTCGATCATCGGGCAGGTCTTCTGATCCGACCAGACGTACCAGCACGCGCCGCCGGCCGGCAGCTCGTGGCGTTGGCACTTGCAGTCGCCCCCTGGAGCGATCGCCGGGTCGCAGACGACCTCGGCGCAGGGGGGCACGGCGGTGACGGTGAACGTCCCGGCCTGCGCGTCGACGGTGACGCGGTCCTCGACCACGCACTCGGGCTGGAGCCCCGCGGACGCCGTGTCGGCGTCGACCAGCGGCGAGGCCAGACAGTGATGGAAGATTCGCCCGATCTCCGTCGCGACCTGCTCCATGGCCGCCTTGAGGTCGTCCGCGCAGATCGAGATGAAGCTGGCGCGGTCCTGGTCGAACAGGCCGACGAGCCTGGTGAGACGGATGGCCGGGCTCTCGCGGTCCAGCTTGCCGGCGTCCGCCACCGTGAGCCCGCCCGTGCACGCCGGCATCATGCCGGGGGTGCCGTTGTTGGCGCCCACCATGACGGGCTGCGCGGGCGCGGCGATGACCGAGAGGTAGACCATGCGCGGATCCTGGGGCTTGAGGCCCTTCAGGAAGGTCGCGATCTCCTCGACCGGGGTGAGCTGGTAGCGCGGGTCCGGGCTGGCGTTCCCCGGCATGCAGCTCGACCGCGGCCCTTGCGCGCGTCCGGGATCCACGCCACTGCAGAGCACGCCGTACTGGAAGCAGCGGTACGAGGCGTACGGGCCCAGCGCGCTGATGGCCCCGGCCGAGCTGTCGAAGAGCGCCGAGTCCGGCGGGGCCGAGCAGTCGTCCTCGTCCGTGAGCACGATGACCGCGAGGTAGGCGTCCGGCCGCAGGAACCCCGCGTTGAGCTTCTGCGTGCACCCGCCCGGCTGGTCGCACCCTGCGAGCGCGGCCTTCATCGATGCGAGTTGGTGCTCGAAGCCGCAGCCCCCGGTGCCCACGGACGCGTAGCAGGCGAACGCGTCGGCGATGTCACCCGTGAAGTTGGTGATCGGGTTCCCCCCGTCGGGATCGATCGCGTACGAGAGGAAGCGCCGGCTGGCGTCGTCGAGGTGCGCGGCCCCGCAGGTCGTCCCCTTCTGGGCGTTCTGCAAGACGCCGCGCTCCCCGCCGGGCTGGCAGTTCCCGTAGCCGGTGGGGCCCGCCCCCATGTCCGTGGTCACGATGCCGATGTGCAGGTCGGGGGGCGTGGGCAGGCGCTTGAGGGGCTCCATGAAATTCGCGAAGTAGCGCTTGAGCGACTCCTGCTTGGCCTCCATCGAGTCGGAGGTGTCGATCACGAACAGGATGTCGGCCTTGTTGTTCTGCCCCTGGGGAAAGACGTCGCTCGAGGCCTGGGTCGTCACCTCGCCGGGGAGGCCCAGTGGCCGGACGTTGCAGGACGCGAGCACCACGGTGACGAGTGACAGTGCCAGGAGCCGTCGCATCGTTCGCCCTCCTCGGTGAGGAATACGGGCGAGCGGTGGGAGAAGTACAACGCTGTGGTTCGATCGGGCTAAATGCCGAACGCGAGCTTCGTGGTGAGCATCCCCATGAAGTGGATGCCGTGCACCTGGTTGTCGAGGTTGTTGACCGGCACGCCGTTGAGGAAGAGGTAGTGGTAGCCGACGTCGGCCTCGAGCCCGATCCCGAAGACCTTCGTGATGTGGTAGTCCAGCCCGAGGCGCCCCTGGGCCACGAAGCCCTTCGACGAGACCTCCGCGTTGTCGATGGGCGGGTTGATCGGCCCTGCCAGGCCGAGGCCGAAGCCGACGTCCCCGCCAATCAGGAAGTGCCACTTCTTCTCGTCGCCGAAGCGCAGGTCGAGGTCGATGCCGAGGTAGAAGCCGAGCCAGGAGCCGGTCCAGCCGACGGTGGTGTTCTGCCCCTGTTTCCCCCACCCCTGCTTGAAGTCGACGAAGACGTCGATGAAGAGGATCTCGGCGCCGAACTTGAAGCCGGTGAGGCCCCCCTGGTTGCGGGCGAAGAAGTCCGTCTCCCCCTGCCCCGCGGGGAGCCGGCTGCCCGCCGCGCGCCAGCCGGTCCACCCGCCCACCGGGTCGAGCTGGAGGTACAGCTCGAGGACCCGCGCCGACGCCGGCCGCGGCGCGGCGATGATCGCGACGGCCACCGCCGCCAGGAGGAGACCCGACGCTGTCCTTCTCATATCCGCACCCCCAGCAGCGCCTCCAGGCG
>JACRCY010000055.1 GCA_016218785.1 Deltaproteobacteria bacterium | reverse complement strand
GGCGCGTACATGGACGAGGTCTTCCTCAACAAGCGCGTCGGCCACTTCGTGGTCATGATGCTCGACTACTTCGGCTCGATGAACCTGGCCAACTCGCGCAACACCTACAACCTCAAGCCGTCGGCGCTGAAGACCGGCGACGTGCTGCTCGAGCGCTGGCAGCGGAACGGCATCGGCCACACGCTGGTGGTCAAGCACATCGAGCCGCTCGACGCGGGGCAGATGGTCGCCGAGCTGTCGTCGGGCTCGATGCCGCGCCGGCAGCCCAAGTGGGACGACGCGGTCGCGTCGAAGAGCTACTTCACCAGCGAGTACACCGGCGGCGAGGGCACGAGCTACGACGGCGACGAGTACGTCAAGCTGGGCGGCGGCATCAAGCGCTGGCGCGTCACCAAGAACGTGAACGGCTCCTGGATGAACACCTGGATGGCCGCCGACGAGGCCTCGTGGATCTCGGACACCGACTACGCGCGCCTGAAGACGCGCCCCGCCGAGTTCGGGACGCTGCTGGGCGAGCCCGACCCGGCCAAGAAGCGCGACGCGCTGCTGGTCATGATCAACGACGCCCGCAACCACCTGAAGAACTACCCCGCGTCGTGCTCGGCCCGCGAGCGGCGCGAATCGGCCTTCCGCGACCTCTACCAGGTCGCCCAATCGGCTTTCGGCCAGAGCCAGCAGGCGGTCGACCAGCAGTACCGCGTCCTCGACGACTACATCTTGGCCGAGCTGCAGTACCAGACGTCGAAGACCTGCTGCTGGAACTCCACGACCGAGTACATGTACCAGATCATCGCCGACTACGCGGCACAGGAGCAGACGCGGGCCGGGGCCTGCGTCGTGCCGACGGTCTTCAAGAACAGCAACGGCTACGGCGTGTGGAAGAGCTTCGCCGCCTCGACCGGACGGGCGCTGCAGTGGAAGGAGTGGACCGAGGACGAGCCGTGCGCCCAGCGCAACGTCGCGGTCGACACCGAGCTGGCGCACGACTGGACGCCGTGGTGCTCACTCACTCACTAGATTCCCCCCTCCCCCTGACCTCACCCGCCATTCGGGTTAAGATAGACGCTCGGCGCCTCTCCGGGCGCCCCGAGTCTGCGAGGAGCTCCATGCCTAGCCTGCTTCGAAAGTGTCTGCTCTGCGCCGCGGCCCTCCAGGTGGCCCTCCTCGTCGGCTGCGCCAACGGGCCCCCCGAGTTCGCCACGCTGCTCGACCAGACGGCCTACGTGGAGCAGGAGTTCACGCTCCAGCTGCGCGCCACCGATCCGGACGGCGACGAGATCACCTTCACCTACGCGGTGGCCGACATCGAGGGCATCGTCACCCGCGCCAGCATCCAGCCGGTGGCCAAGGGCGAGGCGATGTTCCGCTACACGCCCATCATCTCGGACGTCGGCACCCACACCTTCGACTTCATCGCCGACGACGGCAAGGCCAAGAGAACCCAGACCATCGCCATCAAGGTGGAGATCTCCGAGTCGAGCGGCACCGGCCCGACCTTCCGCAAGCCGGTCGGCACCGGCACCACCCTCGACCTGGCCCAGAAGGACTGCGGCACCCTCGACGTGGTCGTGGAGGACCCCGACTCGGCCGAGGTGGACATCACCCAGGAGGACCCGGTGATCGCCGGCGCCAGCCTGGCCCAGGACTCGGGGCTCACGGCCCGGTGGACCTGGTGCCCCTCGACGGACCAGATCGCCGCCAGCGACCGCTACATGCTGCGCCTCGGCGCGGACGACGGCACCACCAGGGTCACCAAGGACTACCTGATCGTCCTCCGCAAGCCGCAGAAGACCGACTGCCCCGGCACCGCGCCGGTGATCACCCACCAGCCCGAGGACGACAACACCCTCCTGCCGCTGATCGTCTTCGCCGACGTCACCGACGACAAGGGGATCAAGAACGAGCCGCTCCTCTACTACTCCTTGACCCAGCCCCCGACCCCCCCCGACGTCGGTGCCATGACGCAGGTGAGCATGATCCTGCTCTGGGGCGACATGAAGAGCGGCACCTGGGGCGTCGAGTTCCCCAACCCCGTGGTGAGCCAGCCGGTCGGCACCCGGGCGGACGTCTGGTACGTGATCGTGGCGCAGGACAACGACGACGAGGCGGGGGACTGCGACCACCTGACGCAGATGCCCGCCACGGGCAGCTACCAGATGTCCGTGACCCGGCCGCCCGACGGGCAGGGGCGCGGCCTGTGCGAGGCGTGCACCGCCGACGTGCAGTGCGGGGGCGCGAACGACAACTGCCTGGTCATGGGGACGGGCGGCGAGTCCTTCTGCTTCAAGGCCTGCACCCAGGACAGCGACTGCGGCGACCCGCTCTACTACTGCTCGCTCACCGAGTGGACCTCGGTGGACGGGGTCAAGGCGCGGCAGTGCATCCCCAACACCTTCCGCTGCCCGCCGGAGCCCGCCTGCCAGGACGACACGCGCGAGCCCAATGACAGCTTGGCCGGGGTCCAGACCACGACGGCGCTCGCCGCCGGCTCCTACCCCAGCCTCAAGCTGTGCCCGGCGGGGTCCGGCCTCGACGAGGACTGGTACCCCATCGAGATCACGGCGGACACCGAGGTCACGGCCAGCATCACGGCGACCGCGCCGCCCGACCTCGACCTGGCGCTGGTCAACTCGAGCGGCGTCGTGGTGACCAAGTCGGACGGGCTCACCGCCAACGAGAGCCTCACCTCGTGCCTCGGGCCCGGGCGGTACTACCTGCGGGTCTACGGCTTCGGCACCGTCGCGTCCACCTACACGCTGACCTACGGCAAGGTGGCCAAGTCGTGCCAGGTGTGCGAGGACGACTACTGGGAGGACGACGACAACGCCACCCAGGCCCGCGTCGTGAACCTCGGCAGCGGCCGGTACTACTCGGACACCAACGCCATCTGCGCCAACGACGACGACTGGTTCAAGGTGCAGCTCACGAGCGGCCAGAAGCTCTACGCCACGGTCGCGTTCACCCAAGCCAGCGCGAGCGAGGACCTCGACATCCGCTTCTACCAGCAGGGGAGCGGGTCGACCGTGGTCGATCTGACCCACTGCACCGAGGTGGACCCGACGGGGTGCGTCAGCACCAACGGCCAGAGCACCACCTCGAACGAGAACTTCACCTACACGGCGACCACGACGGGTACCTACTACGTCGTGGTCCACGGGTGGGAGGGCTCGGAGAACCTGTACGACATCTGCATCGCCCTCTCCAACGTCGCCGGCACCGGCTGCCCGCCGCTGGCGAAGTAGGACGGCGGGTGCTGCCATGACCGCCCGTCTCGGCTGCCGGCGCCCGGGCCGCCTGGCCTCCGCGCCGGTGCTGCTCGGAGTGATCGCCGGGCTCCTCGGGGCCTCCTGCAGCAACGGCATCAGCCCGACCGTCTACGTCTTCGACGATCCGCAGCTCCAGGGGTTGCAGCCGGGCACGCTGCTGCCCGGGAGCCGCCTCGCCCTCGCGGGCAAGAACTTCGTCCCCGAGGACATCGGGCAGACCCGGGTCCGGCTGCGGGGTACCTTCGCGGGCCAGTCGGTCGACGTCTCGCTCCCGGCGCGGTTCGTGGACTACACCCACGCCGAGGCCGACTTCGGCGGCGGCGTGGCGGCGGGGCTCCCCGCCGACGAGGGGGCCTTCGACGGCGAGGCGACGGTCGAGATCGACAACGTCGTCGACGGCCTCACGCACGCCTCGCCCCCCCTCAGCCTGTCGCTCGACCTCCGCGCCGCGCTCACTCCCCGCCTGGACCTCGTCTCCACCGGGCCGATCTTCGTGAACGACCTCGTCCCCGTCGAGGGGGACGGCTTCCTGCTCGGCGACGACGAGGGGGAGACGGTGGCCGTGGTCTCCGGGTGCTACCGCGAGACCGGCCAGCCGTCGTGCACGGCGGTCGGGCCCGTGGAGGTGACGGTCACGCCCGAGACCCCGGGGAGCCGCACGCGGGGTACCTTCCCCTTCGACCCGTACATCGCCGGCATCAAGCCCGGGACCTTCGAGAACGGCGTGGTCAAGCTGCGCAACCAGCACGGCGTCGCGGCCGGGCAGGTCGTGCGCGAGAGCGGCACCCTGAACGCCACCTGGGACGTGCTGCCGGCCACCATCTTCTCGGTGGCGCCGGCGCAGGCGAGCCTGGGGCAGTACGTGGACATCGCCGGCGCGGGCTTCGTCGGGGTCCCGGCCGGGATCTCCGACCCGACGGTGGTCACCACCTTCGAGCTGCGCGGCACCTTCACGCCCGACGGCGGCGGCGGCGGCACCAGCGTCGCGCTCACCATCATCGGCGAGTGGGTGTCGGGGCGCCTGGTGCGCTACGTCCTCAACGAGCAGGACGAGCTGGGCCGCACCGCCAACCTGCGGGAGGTCGCCGGCGCCTTCAGCGGGACCATCAAGCCGGTGGTGATGTTCAAGACCCAGACGGTCGCCGGCGACGAGGTGGCCATCGCCTTCGCCATCGGGCGCGTCCGCCAGATCATCTGGCTCAACTTCCAGACCTCGTACGTCGAGAGCCTGCGCCACTTCGGCCTGCGCGCCGTGGACCAGCCGATCCGCGCGCGCGTGCTCGCGGTGTCGCAGCGCGACTACGCGGGCCTCAACGTCGAGTTCCGCATGGAGCGGCCGACCGACTTCGCGCTCTACTCCGAGGTCGACATCCAGGGCCCCGATCCCAACCGCCTGGGGCTCCTCGGCTACGACAACACGCCCGGCAAGGACGTCGACAACGTCCGCCTGTACGACAAGATCGGCGGCGAGAACGCGCTCACGCGCGAGGACGGCTACCCCGGGTACGGCGGGGTGTTCGTGGAGTCGTTCTTCGGCTTCAGCGAGCACCCGGGGGCTTTCGCCACCAAGCTCGACGGCGCCGTGGCCGACTTCGACCAGCTGTTCGACCCGTTCCGCCCCGACCGCGGCGGCCAGCCGGTGACGGCCACGGAGCTCGCCGGCGGCGCGGTGCCGACCCTCTCCTCCGGCTCGGCGTGCCCGCCCACCGCTGGCGGACGCCCGCTGCAGATCGCCTGCGCCATGTTCGCGCTCGGCTCCATGATCGGCACCACCATGACCCACGAGGTGGGGCACTCCCTCGGGCTCGCCGACCCCTACGGCGGCGACTTCCACAACCCCGGCGACCTGCCCAACCGCCTGATGGACGCGGGCGGGGCCCGCAGCTTCAACGAGCGGGCCGAGATCTTCGGCGAGGGGCCGGCGGTGTTCTGCGAGGAGGAGTTCCAGTACCTCCGCCAGATCCTGCCGTCGACCGAGGAGCCGCCGGGCGTCACGCGGCCGCCCTGTTACTAGGCTGGAGGCTGGCGGCGGAAGACTGTAGCCTGCCGGCTGGAGGCTGAAGCCTGGAGGGGGCTGGATGCACGAGCGGAGATGGCTGGTGCTCGCAGCGGGCGTCGCCGCCTTGCACCTCGCGGGCTGCGGCGCGGGGCGGGCGGCGACGCCGCGCGGGCCGACCCCCGCGGTCGGGAAGGCGGGCGCCGGCGTCGCCATCGGTGCGACGGACGAGCGCGAGGCAGCGCCCGGCGCCACCAGCCCGGTGCGGGCCGCCGTGGAGCAGCCGGCGCGACGCCGCGCCGGAGGCTACAGCAGCGCGACGACCACGGCGATGGAGAGGGCGGCGAAGGCCACGGCCGCGACGATGTCGCGCACCAGGTAGCGCCGCTGCCGCACCACCACCTGCTCCATGCGCTCGAGGCCCGTCCAATCCGCGGCGGGCTCAGCGGGGCCGCGGCGGACGGCGGCCGGCTCCCACGACGCGGGCTCGGCGAGTGCGTTGGCAGCCTGCGCGGGATTCATGACCTGCCCGCCGTGTCCGCTCATGGTCATCCTCCGGGGCCGGGCATTGCAGCGGACATGCCAGGGTGCCGGCCGCGTAACCACGCGAGATCGCCAGCGCGAAGCTGGCCCGGGGGACGGGAATCCTGTTGCAGCGGTGTTGCAGGGCCTGTTGCAGATCGGCCGGGTGGAAGGGCGGGGTTCGGGTAGGGCAGCCGGCTACCGGTAGCTCGCGGGGTCGAGGCCGAGGCGCCTGACCCAGCGCTGGATCTGCATGCGCGCCTTGCCCATGGCGCGCGCCACCGCGCTGACGTTGCCCTGGTGCTCGCGGAAGCGCGCCTCGAGGTCGGCGCGCAGGGCGCGGTCCTCCGCGGAGAGGGGCTTCGCGCCTCCCCCGGAGGACGACCCGTCGAGCGCCGCGGCGCGCACGGCCTCGGGCTGGTGCCAGAGCGCCACCGGCTCGCCTCCGGCCAGCACCACCGCCGCCTGCAGCGACTTCTCCAGCTCGCGCACGTTGAGCGGCCACTCGTGCGCGAAGAGCGCCCGCGCCGCCTCGCAGCTGAAGCTCACGCGCTCGGCGCGGTCGGGGTGGAGCCGGCGGAGCAGCGTGCCCACGATGAGCCCGAGGTCCTCGCGCCGCTCGCGCAGGGGGGGCAGCGGGATGGTGAAGCCCGCGATGCGCGCCAGGAGATCGGCGCGGAACTCGCCCCGCTCGACCAGCTGGTCGAGGTCGCGGTGGGTGGCGGCGCACAGGCGGAAGTCGACCGCCACCGGCCGGGTGCCGCCCACCGGCACCACCTCCTGCTCCTGCAGCGCCCGCAGGAACGCAGCCTGCGCCGGCAGCGGCAGGTCGCCGATCTCGTCGAGGAACACGGTGCCGCGGTCGCCGCTCCGGATCAGGCCCGGGCGGTCCTCGTTGGCCCCCGAGAAGGCGCCCTTGCGGTAGCCGAACAGCTCGGTCTCGACGAGCGTGTCGGGCAGGGCCCCGCAGTTGACGGCCACGAAGGCGCCCGCGCGGCCCGAGAGCTTGTGCACGGCGCGGGCGCACAGCTCCTTGCCCGTGCCGCTGTCGCCGCGGATCACGACCGACACGTTCGAGGCCGCCACCTGCCCGAGCAGCCGGAACTGGCGCTGCAGGGGCGTCTGCAGCGTCACCAGGCCGGGCGCCGCCGCGCGCAGGTCCGTGGCCAGCAGGTCCTCGGGCTCGTCCGGGTCGGTCGGGACCGCGTCCCGGTAGACGAAGAAGGTGTGCCCCAGCTCGACGACGTCGCCGTCCTGCAGCTCGGCGCGCGTCGTCGGGGTGCCGTTGAGGATGGTGCCGTTCTTCGAGCCGCGGTCCTCGAGCACGAAGCGGCCGAGGACCCGGGTGAGGCTCGCGTGGGTGCCCGACATCCAGCGATCGGGCACGCGCAGGTCGAGGCGCCGGACGCCGGCCGCCTCGGCGCGGGTCGCCTCGCGCGGCCCGCGGCCGACGTTGACCGCCTCGACGCGGCCGAGGCCGTAGCGCGCCGCCGGCGCGAGCGGCTGGTCGGCCTGCAGCACCAGGAAGAGGTGCGGCTGGACCGGGCCCGAGCCCGGGGGGCGCGCGCGGCCGTCGGTGTGCGGCAGGGTGATGCCTGACTGCTCCGCCACGGCGGTGATTCTAGACATTTGTCGCCCCGGGCGCAAAGCGCGAGGAGACCGGGAGCAGGCCCGGCCGGGACCAGGAAGCGGCCGAGGCGGAGGCGGCTACCCCAGATCCTCGACCCGCTCGGTGAAGGTCACGCGGCGCTCGCGCAGCGAGCGCATGAGGTGGTCGAAGATGGCCTGATCCTGCCCCAGCACCTCGGGGGCGTGCACCCCGGGCCGCGCGAAGCCGCCGGCGAGCATCAGGCGCGCCATGGCGGTGGCCGGGAAGCCCGTGGTGCGGGCCATGGACATCTCGCCGGTCACGCGGTCGGTACGGTCGAGCAGGTCCCAGGTGCGGCGCACCCGCTTCCCGCCCGCGCGCCCGTCCACCTGCACCCGCATGACCGTCAGCTCCTCCTGGCCCTCCTGGAGCTGCCACAGGGGGAACATGAGGCGGGCGGTGACGTCCAAGGGGCGCACCGTGGCGCCGGCGACCTCGATGGGCTCCTTGCTGAAGAAGCCGGTGTCGTGCAGGAGGCGCATCTTGTCGATGTGGCCCGGCCAGCGCAGCGTCTTCTCCTTCAGGTTGGGGGCCTTGATGGTGTACATGAGCGAGCGCAGCCCGTCGGTGTTGAACGCCTCGAGCGAGCCGAGCCCCGGAAACTCGACCAGCTCGGGATCGGTGAGCGCCGGCCGCTCCACCAGCACGCCGTGCTCCACGTAGCGCGCCGGCCGCGTGTACTCCTCGATCACGTCGAGGGGCGAGAAGACCGCCGCGTACTCGTACGGCCAGTGGCGCTGCATGGGCAGGCCGCCGACCAGGATGAGGGCCGTGTCGACCTCCTCGAGGAGGGTCGCGGCGTGTCCCACCAGCACGTTGGACATGCCGGGCGCGACGCCGCAGTCGAACACCGCGGGCACGCCCCGCTCGCGGGCCAGACCGTCGAGGTCGAGGGCGTTCTCGGGCATGAAGGAGATGTCGACCACCGGCCGCCGCGCCTGGATGATGGCCTGCAGCACGCGGAAGCCCAGGAAGCCGGGCACCGCGCCGAGGACCAGATCGTGCGCCTGGACGAGCGCCTGCACGCGCCCGAGATCGGCGAAGTCGGCGCGCTCGGTCGCGACCTTGGCCCGCTCCCTGAGCCGCGCGAGCAGCGCCTCGTCGCGGTCGACCACCGTGACCTGGAGCTGCGGATCCACGGCGATGTCCCGCGCCATGACGCCACCGACGAGACCGCCACCGAGCACGACGACCTTCTTCATGGGTGCCTCCGGCTTCCTCGGGCGCGCGGCGGCCCGCCTGCCGGCGCCGCGATCCCGGCCGCGTACTCTACCCGAGTCCGCGGCTGGTTGCCAAAGCGCGCGGGCCGGCCAAGGGTGGCGGTGCCGGCCCGGGCCCGGCGCCCGACGCGCCGTCCCCGTCACGGTCCCAGACCCGCGAGCGCCGCGGCATCCCCCTCGGAATCGCGCACATCCTCGCCCGCCCCGGCCGTCCCGGATTGCGCGGCGGCGGTGGTTCGGCCCGGGATTGCGCGGCTCCTCGCCCGCCCCGGCCGTCCTGGAGCGCGCGGCGGCGGTTGTTCGGCCCTGAATGGCGCGGCGTCGGTTTGATCCGCCCCGGATTGCGCAGGATGTGCAGTTGGAGCCCGATCAAGTCCTTGATGGCCGGCCAATTGCACACCCTGCGCAATCCGGCCCCGATCAAACGGGCCGCCAGCGCCCGACTCCTCACACCCCAGTCGCGACCCGAAGCCCTCGCACGCGGCCCGCGCTGCCACTCGCCGCCACCAGGCATCTAAGCGCCGGGGGAAAGGTGGGCTCCGCGTTGCGGAGCCGAGGAGGTGGAGTCAGCATGAACCGGCACGCGGCGCCTGCTGCGGAAACACGAGGAAGAGCTCGTGGCCCTGCGCGCAGTGATCCGGCTTCAAGGGAGCGCCCCCGGCCCGTCCGACCTCGAGGGCGCCTCGTGGTTCGAGAGACACCGGGCGCTCGTTGGAGTCGAACACCTCGTAGATCGTGACCTCGTGCTTGGGCTTGGTGTAGTGCTGCAGCGCGAAGAAGACGGCGAGCAGGACGGCCGCCGCGCCAACCGCGGTGACCGAGAACCCCAGCCCCGACCACTTGAGCTTCGTGGCGGCGGTGGTCGCAATGAACGTCGCGACCACGGCTGACGCGAAGAGATACAGAATCCCGCGGGTGTCCGGGGTGAAGTACGCTCCGGGGTAGAACAGCGCCCACGCGACGGACCCCACCATGATGAGGACGAGGGCGTACTGAAAGGCCTTCTTCGGCTCAAGTGCCATGTCGTGTCTCCTCGCCTGCTCTCCACCGTGGCCGGGTGGATGCGCGCGCCGCTGAGTGCGCCCTCACAGCTCCCCGCTGTCGAACATGTCTGCGTCCTCGAGCTCGTGGCCGGCCGGGTAGCCGACCAGCTTGAAGCGGATGGTCGAGTGGTCCCCGCGGTCGCGCACTTCCACGATCCCCACGTTGAGGCCGCCGAAGGGGTTGTGGGGCGGCGTCTCCTCGCCCTTGGTGCCGAGCAGGCGCACGCGCGCGGAGCCGTCCCAGTCGCAGTCGATGGGCTGCTCCAGGCCCGGTGCGATCTTCGAGAAGAAGGCCTCGGGCCGCTTCAGGCGGTTGGAGATGGCGCTCGAGGTGAGCTGGTAGAGGATCGGCTTGCTGCCGCCCTTCCAGTGCACGGCGAAGCCCACGCCGATGTGCACGTCGCCACTGAGGATGGCGAGGCGCTGCAACGGGTTCTGCTCCTGATGGCGGAAGAGCAGCTCGAGCAGGCGGTCGCGCGCCGGGCGGTTCGGCCGGTGCGCCCAGTGGTCCGGGAAGTCGACCTTGCCGCCGACGACCGCGGCGCCGACGTCCGCGAGCCACTCCGGCATGTGGAACACGGGCACGCTGACGACGAGGAAGAGCGCCCGCCAGCCGGCGGCCTCGGTGTGGGCCGCCAGGAACGCCTGCAGGTCCGCGAGCTGCTGGTCCCCGTAGAGGCGGCCCGCCGTGATGTCGCGCTCCGAGCGGATGTCCATCACGAAGACCGCCACGTTGCCGTAGTCGAAGGAGTAGTGAAGTGACGGCGGCGGCGCGTCCGCGGGCGCACCCACGCGCGAGCCCTGGTAGTCCCAGTACGCCCGCAGCGCGCCCGCGCGCAGGTCGGCGTAGCGCGGCGTCAGGTGGTTCGGATCGGAGCCCCAGTCGTCCAGGATCTCGTGGTCGTCGAGGATCGGGTACGAGGGGTAGTTGGCGTACAGGTGGCGGATCTGGGTCATGGCCCAGTAGGTCCGGTAGTGCTGGTGGTACGCCCGCCGCACGTCGGCCGCGGGCCAGTCGAGGATGCTGCCGCCGCCCGGATGGACCTTGGTGTTGGTGTAGTGCGGGTCGAAGAGCGAGTACGTGCCGGGCGCGTCCGCGTAGATCTGGTCCCCGCACACGATGGCGAACTTGGCGTCGTGGCGGCGGAGCACCGCGGGCGCCAGGCGCAGCATGCGCATGGCCCGCTCCGAGAGCGTGCCGTCCGGGCTGTTGAACGGCTGGTGGCAGCTCATGAAGGCGAACGAGAACGTTCCCGGGGTGGCGTCGTGGTCGGCGGGCGCGGTCTCGAAGGACCCCCCGCCCAGTGGCTGCCCGTCGGCCGTGCGCGCCACGCGGTACGTGTAGCGCCGCAGGGGCGTGAGTCCGGGGACGAGCACCGAGTGGGTGTTGTCGCGGAGGTTGTCGGCCGGCACGTCGACGTCCACGCCGATCGTGCCGTCCTCGGGGCTGCGCACCTCGACCCGGTGCGGGCCCGGTACCTCGGCGCGCAGTCACAACCGGGCGGTCGTCTGGCCCACGGCGCCGACTGCCACCATGTCCCGCACCTGGGCCGTGCCGAAGGCCGGAGCCTCCCGGGCCCGTGGCGCCGCGGCGGGCGCGCCCGGCGCGCGCATCGGGGCGCGCACGAGCGCGTCGGGCACGTCGCCCGCCGCGAGCGCAAGCTGGATCGCGGCGCCCTGCTGCGCGTAGCTCTCCTCGCGCGACTGGAGCGCGCCCTCGGCGCCGTAGGTGCCGTCGAAGAGGGCGACCACGTCGTCGCCGTCCTTCTGCAGGATGTCGGCGATGACGCCGGTGAGCTTGACCGCGGCCGCGCCCACCGCAGCCACGGCCGCGGCCGTGGGGCCGGCAGCCAGGCCCGCCAGCGCGCTCACGAGGGCGTGCTTCTCGATGGCCTCCCGCACCTGGGCGAGCCGCTCGCCCGCCTTGCGCGCGTTGCTGTCCGACTCCATGACCAGGACGCGCACGTACAGGCCGCCGACGAACTTGGAGAGCGGCCAGAGCTGGATGCCGTCCCCTACGAAGACGATGCGGTCGCCCTCCTTGGCCAGGTACACCCCGCCGGCCAGAGCCGGGTCCACGCCCTTCTGCAGCCCCTGGTCGGTCGGCGGGAACACGTGCGGCATGCGGCCCGACAGGTCCCAGGCGACGGCCACGAGGTACAGCTCGTTGGTCGCCTTGCCGAAGAGCGACCAGTCGAACGACTCGGTGAGCGTCAGGCTCTTGAGGTACAGCGCCACCGGCTTCTGCGACTCGCGCAGGCGGACGGGCTCGTCGGCGCG
>JACRCY010000549.1 GCA_016218785.1 Deltaproteobacteria bacterium | reverse complement strand
TGCTCGGCCAGGGCATCCAGCTCTGTGCGCGCGCCGTGCGCGGCGCGCCGCTCTCGGAGAGCGAGCGCGCCGACCTCGACTTCCTGCTGGCGGAAGGCGCCCAGGTGGCGCACGAGACCTCCGACGGGTGCGCGCGCATCGGGGTCCGGCTGCGGCCGGGGGACCTCGACGCGGCCGCGGTGCTCGAGATCTGGGACAACGGCCCCCCCCTGTCGGACGAGCAGCGCACGATCTTCGAGGATCCGTTCCAGGCCACCGGGCCCGAGCGCACCGTCGCCCTCGGCCTCGCGCTGGCACGCGACATCGTCCACCAGCACGGGGGCGTCGTGACCCTCGCCGAGACCCCCGCCGGCGGCAACGTGCGGCGCGTGATCTTCCCCGCCGCCGCCGGGTAGCCCGCGGCCCGCGGCGCGACGCGGAGACGGCGGCGGCGTGGGTGCCGGCCGCCGCGAGCGCGCTACCCCGCCAGGGGCGGCGCGCAGGCGCGTTCGCCGGACCGCTCGACGCTCAGCAGCGGTGCGCCCAGGGCGGCCCACTCGGCGTCGGGCACGCTGGCGTAGGCGGCGACGATCCGGGGATCGAACTGCGTGTCGCTGCAGCGGAGGATCTCGGCGCGGGCAACGTCGAAGCCGCGGGCCTGACGGTAGGGACGGTCCGAGGTGACGGCATCGAGCGTGTCGGCCACGTTGAAGATGCGCGCCCCGATGATGATCTCCTCGCCGCGCAGGCCGGCCGGGTAGCCCTGGCCGTCCCAGCGTTCCTGGTGCTGCAGCACGATCGTCCGCGCCGCGGCCAGGTAGTCGATGCCGTGCAGCAGGCGGTAGCCGAGCACGGAGTGCTGCTTCATCTCCTCCCACTCGGCGGGAGTGAGCTGCCCCGGCTTGCGCAGGATCGCGTCCCGCACGCCGATCTTGCCGATGTCGTGCAGGAGCGCCCCACGCTCGATGTCGTCGACCTCGGTCGAGCCGAGCCCCACGGCCTCGGCCAGCCGGCGCGAGTAGGAGGCCACGCGGCGCGAGTGCCACAGCGTCTCGGTGTCGCGCAGGTCGAGGGCGGCGATGAGGCTGTCGAGCAGGTTCGTGGTGCGCGCCCGGAGCTTGGCGTCCAGGTCCAGGTTCGCCTGCTCCAGCTGCACGGTCCGGGCGTGGAGCTCGGCCGCCAGTCGCTCCTGCTCCCGGGCCATGGCGTAGTGGCGCTTGGCCGTGAAGACCACCGTCCGCAGCTCGTCGTTCTCCCACGGCTTGATGACGATCTGGTCGATCCCGGCGAGGTTGATGGCCTGCCGCGCGATCTCGAAGTCGCAGCAGCCGCTGACGAGCAGGCGGCGGCTTGACGGGGCCAGCTCGCGGCTCGCGCTGAGCAGGGCCACACCGTCCATGCCGGGCATGCGGTAGTCGGAGGCGATGACCGCGAACTCCGTCTGCTCGAGCAGCCGCAAGGCGTCCGCCGGGCGAGTGACCGTGTGGACCGAGACGGGATCGTGGCGAAAGGTCCGCGCGAAGGCCCGACACAGCGCCGGCTCGTCATCGACGAACAGGACCTTCTGCGGGTCGCTCGACATGGTTGCCTCCCAGCTGGAGCAGCGGCTGCCGTCACCCCCGGTCGGCGGGTTCCCAGGTCAGCGGAAGCACTGGTTGGTGGAGCTGCAGGCGAGCGACACGCCGTCCGTCGAGCACGTGACGTCGCTGGCATCGGTGGCGCCGCCGGTGCAGGCGATCGCCAGGTCGAGGTCCAGGTCGTGCATGCCGGCACCCGTACGGACGCTGATCGCGGACAGCACCCAGCTGTCGTACTGCGCCTGCGTCGGCTTGTTGGCCAGGGCGACGAAGATCAGGGCGCCGGCGGTCGGCACCGCGGGCGACACGAAGTCGAACGCGGCGTAGGTCTGGTCGGAGAAGCCGCCGACGAAGGGGCGCGCCCCGGGTGCCTGGCCCGCGTAGAGGTACTTCCTGAACTCGGCCTGCGGCGTGCCGCCGACGATGAGCCAGATGGTGTTGAGGTAGCGGTCGCGGGACACGACCGCGCAGGCGTCCCCGCCGAACTGCACGCGCAGGCGGTTGGGCAGCGCCTGGTCGCCCGCCGGCTTGCCCAGGCGCTCCTGCAGCGCGCACGCCTGGCCGTCGATGCTCTCTTCACCGTCGACCGAAGACCGGACCAGGTCGATGGCGATCGCCGAGACGGTGAACTCGTGAGTCGGCGCGAGGCCGGCGGTGGGCTCGACCACGTTCTCCAGGGTCAGGCTCAGCGGAGCGAGCAGGTCGCGGGAGCCGGGCGACGGCTCGACCGCGCCGCACTCGAAGGCGTGGCGCTGGCCGGAGGCGAGGTCGGCGGACCCCAGCCAGGTGCAGGCGCTGGAGGTGGCGCCAGCGGCGGCGGCGTCACCCTGCCACAGAACGACCTCCTTCTGCTCGATGGCGAAGGTGCCGGTCGTGTCGATCGACACGCGCGCCCCGAAGTGGGTCGCCGCCGGGGGCGGCGCCACGGCGGGCGGCGCCTCCGGCGGTGGCTGGAGGTCGCCCGGCCCGGGGTCTTCGCCGCCGCAGCCGATCACCACCCCAGCGAACATCACGATCCCGAGAGCCAACGCGTTCTTTGCCATGACGACCCTCCTTGCGAGAGAGCCATCGGCAGCCCGGTTGCGGAACTTGAGGGCCCGGCGCGCCTCAAGTCGGCGCGCGGCTCGGCCGATGTCATTTCCCGAACGCGGGAGGTCGACCATGCCCTACACGGTCCTACTGGTGGATGACGAGCCCAATGTCCGCAGCAGCCTGAGGCGGTCGCTGCGTGGCGAGGGCTACGACTTCGTCGAGGCCTCCAACCCGGAGGAGGCGATCGAGATCCTCAAGCAGCGCAAGGTCGACGTGGTGATCTCGGATCTGACCATGCCCGGCATGGGCGGCCTCGAGTTCATCAAGATCGTGCGCTTCCGCTGGCCCGACTGCGTGCGCCTCATCCTGACGGGCCACGCCGACCTCGAGGCCGCGATCCAGGCCATCAACGACGGCAGCGTGCACCACTTCCTGCGCAAGCCGTGGGACACGGTGGACGTCAAGGTGATGATCCGCCTGTGCCTGCGTCGGCTGGACGCGACGCGGGAGAACGAGCGCCTGCTGGCGACCCTGCGGACGACGCAGCCCCGGCGCGGCGCCGCGACCATCGCGGTGCCGCCACCCGAGGCCGCCCCCGGTACGCGCGACGCCGACGATCCCGTGCCCATCGCCAGCGACGACGATTCGGAGCCCGCCGTCCCCGCCCTCGCCGTGGCGGCCTGGTAGCCGCGCCCTTGCCACCGGCGCGGCCCTGGCGCGGCCCTGCACGCGGCCCTGCGGCCCTGGCGCGGTTGCCTCCACCCCTCCATGTCTGGCAGTATCGGGCCGGAGACGGTGGGTCGAGGGCCGCGCCCCAGGATGCGGCGCGGCCCGGCTCCCACCGGGGGTGAGTGGCACCAATGGCGAGCCCCGAGCAGATCAGCGGACATGTCCTCGTCGTGGACGACGAGGCGCCGCTCCGCCGTACCCTGACCCGGTTGCTCCGGCGGCTGGGCCTGACGGTGGAGACCGCCGCCGACGGGCTCGAGGCGCGGACGCTCATGACCACCGCGCGCTTCGACCTCTGCCTCACCGACCTGCGCATGCCCAACGCCGACGGCTTCGCCGTGCTGCAGTCGGCCCGCGCGTGCACGCCGCGGCTGCCGGTCATCGTCCTCACCGGCCACGGCACGGTCACGGCCGCCGTCGAGGCCATGCGCGGCGGCGCCCTCAACTTCCTGACCAAGCCCTTCAACATCGAGGAGCTGGAGTCGGTCGTGTGCGACGCGCTGGCGCCCGACCGCGCCCGGCGGGCGGGCCGGGCCGCGATCGGCCCGACCGCGGCCGCCCCCGCGCGGACGGGGCCGGCGGAGCCCCCGGCGCCTCACGG
>JACRCY010000554.1 GCA_016218785.1 Deltaproteobacteria bacterium | reverse complement strand
GCGGCGGAAGCTCCGCTGACCTGCCGGCCAGCTCGCCAGCCGGCCCGCTCGCCAGCCGGCCCGCTCGCCCTGGCGCCCCGTCGCCGGGCGCCTTTGCTAGAATCACCGCAATGGCGACCCCGCCAGTCATGACGCCGTTCGCCGCCCGGCTCCACGCGGAGCTGGCCCGCGCCCCCGACCCCCGCAGCGGCGGCGTCTGGTCGCGGTTTTCGCGCGGCCTCGGCTACCCGTTCACGGGCTGGCGCTTCGTCCGGGCGCACCCGGAGCTGCGCCGCTACTGCATCATCCCGATGCTCCTCAACCTCGCGATCGTGACGACGATCACGCTGCTCCTTTATCACTACTACCCCGAGCTGATCGCGCTCATCTGGAAGAAGCCGGCCAGCGTCTGGCTCCGCATCCTCTGGCACATCATGTACGTCTTCATGATCGGCGCCGCCCTGGTCGTGGGCTTCGTGCTCTTCTACCTGCTGCAAGGGCTGCTCGCCGCGCCCTTCAACGATCTCCTCTCCGAGCACACCGAGCGGATCCTCGCGGGGCACGCGCCCCTGCCGTTCTCGCTCAAGCGGTTCCTGCGCAACCTGGCCGTCACCCTCGGGCACGAGTCGCTGAAGTTCCTCATGCTCGGGTCGATCCTGGCCGTCCTATGGCTCTTCTGCATGATCGTGCTGCCGGGCCTGGGTTCGATCGTCTTCTCCGTGCTGGGCGGCGCCGTGTCGGCCTTCTTCCTCGGGTACGACTACCACGACTACGCCCTGTCCCGGCGGCGCTTCCGCGTCGGCGCCAAGTGGAAGATGCTGCGCGCCAACACGGCCATGACGCTCGGCTTCGGCACCTCGGTGGCGGTCATGCTGCTGGTGCCGGTCCTCGGGCTGCTCTTCCCGCCCTTCGCCGCGGTGGGCGGCACCATCCTCTGCCTGGACTACGAGCGCTACGGCCGGTTGCCCCCGCCGCCGCCGGCGTGACCGCGCTACGGTCATTCAAGCGTCAGCCCCGACGCCCGCGCGGCACCACCCACATTCACGCCCTTTGTGCGCCACCTCCTCCGGTGTACCCCGGGATTTCGGACGGTCGTTCACTTTGTGCTTCTGCCGACGGTCGGGCAAGCGTAGCGTGAGATGAAGAGGGCCACGCGGACTGGCCAGCGAGGGAGGGGCGCATGAGCCACGGATCGGGTTTCGCCCGACTCATCGTCGTCGTGCTGCTTGTCGGTTCCGCATCCCCTCCCCCGGCGGCGGCGCAGGCGAGCTGCGGTAACGTCGTCGCCTCGACGAGCCTCGACGGGTGCAGCGTGCCCGGACCGCCGGACTGGAGTTTCAACTGCAGCGGCGGCGCCTCGGCCTACAGCGTCACAGACCTGAACAGCAACAACTGCTGGCTGGTCCTTCAGGCCAGCGCCAGCATGGACCAGCGCTGCGAGGCGTCGCACATCGAGGACCAGCTCGCGACCGCCGCGGCCTACGACTTCGAGGCCCGGCTGAAGGTCACCGATCTCGCACCGCAGTGTAGCTGCCAGGAAGGCCCCTGCGGGTGCATGGTCACGACCTTCCGCGCCAGCGACGGCGACCGGATGCCAATGCTCAACCTCAGCATCCAGCCGGGCGACAGCGGGTTCGTCACCTTCTTCGACTCGAGCGCACCCTACGGCTGGCTGACCTTCCTCGTCGACATCGCGGCGGTGCACACGTACCGCGTCGAGGTAGAACGCGGCGGCCAGGCCCGGCTTCTCGTCGACGGTGTCGTCTTGCACAGCACGGCCTACGCGAACCTGCCCGCCGCCGCCTATGTTCCTCCGGGGCTCGAGTGGTTCATTGACCAGTGGGCGACGGTCTGGATCGACCGAGTGAGCTTCGACGTGTGCGGTCCCTCGCAGCCGCCGTCGGCGCCCCGCATCCTGAGCCCGCAGAACGGACTCGCCACCAACGTGCCGCCGTCGACGGTCACGGGCGAGGCCGAGTCGGGCACGACCGTGCTGCTCTTCGACAGCGGCGTGCTGCTCGCCTCGGGGCCGGCGAGTGGGGGCACCTTCGCCATCTCGCTGCCCGCGCCCCTCGCCGATGGCTTTCACGTGCTCACCGCCCGAGCGCAGCGAGGGAACCAGGTATCGCTGGCGTCCCAGCCCGTGGCCGTCACCGTGGACACCACGCCCCCGCCCGCCCCGGTGATCGAGGCGCCCGTGAGCGGGGTGCTCGAGAGCGCACTTCTCTACGTTGGTGGCAGCGCCGAGGCCGGCGCCGACGTGACGGTGGCGGTGTCGCCAGGTGGCACTACCACGACTACCGCCGACGGGGCCGGTCGTTTCCTGGGTGCACTCTCCAACCCCATCACGGCGGGCCAGATCCATCTCACAGCCCGGGCGACGGACGCTGCGGGCAACCAGTCACCGCTCAGCGCGCCGGTCGTCGTCACCGTCGCTGCACCCACCGCCGCGGCGCCCAAGGTGAGCCCACGTGGCGCGATCGAGCTGCACGAGTTCTCGGCCAGCCCACCGGTGTACGTCCCCGGTGGCCCGCCCCAGCTGATGACCGCGAACCTGGTAGTCGAGCTGCCGAAGACATTCCGTCAAAGCGAGAACTCGAACCATCGGTACACTCTGAAGATCGTCTTCAACATCGTCGACGCCACGGGCAAGATTCTCAACGTCCTCACTACCCACCAACCGTTGGACCCGAAGGCTGGGCCGCTGACCTTCGCCGGCGCTACCGCCTGGACCGGAAAAACGGCCGACCAGGTGGGCGTGGCGCC
Source organism: Deltaproteobacteria bacterium (assembly GCA_016218785.1). GTDB lineage: Bacteria > Myxococcota_A > Polyangia > JACRCY01 > JACRCY01 > JACRCY01. Next base: position 7,281 of record JACRCY010000554.1, on the reverse strand, counting down.
GGGCGCGTATTCGGTCGTGGCTCAGGTCAGTGTGATCCAGGAACGGAAAAGCATCCCGCTCGGGCTGAAGATCCCGCCGGAGTCCTTTGCGACCCCCATGCCAACTTGTGCCACCGGCAACCGGCTCTCGGCTCCCAGGTGCGCCGTCGACACGATGGGCTTCATCGGCAACGTGGCCGTCGCCCCAGTCCCAGTTCCGCCTATGGGCGGCCGATACACCAAGCGCTCGTACGCCAACGCGCCCCCCATCTTCCCGAACGTCATCAAGATCAAGTTCGCGGACTCGAGCAGGATACTCGCGTCCCAGGTGGCGAACGCATTCGTGACCCAGATCAACCGCACCGGGAACGTTGCCCTGCCACCCGGCGTCCAGGCAACTCTCGACGGAGCCAACAGCCTGATCACAGCTCACGACCTGAGGGTCGCGCCCATCCACAGGGTAGACGCCACGATGCTCTGGCGCTGGAAGTCCTCCGGAGAGGCGATCACGGGCCATGCCCTCCCCTACCTTGCGACTTGGAGCGGCGTGCGAGTCGGCCGCGTGCCGAAGTCGGCAGCGGAAATGACGGACGCGGATCGGGCCGAGTTGGCCGCGGTCATCGATGCGTTCAACGCCCTTCCCTTGGTCGAGGTGGCGTACCCGCCGGGGCCCAGCAGCACGGCGGCGATCGCGCGCTACCCGGACACGTGCTCGGACTCGGATGGAGCCGCCCTGCACGTGGGGCCGAAGGACGATCCAGGCCAACTCAATCTGTGGCGGCCATCGAAGCGGACCGATCCCAGCAAGTACGGGATCGACGTGAAGTACGCGCGGGATTTCCTGGGAGGCGCTGGCACTCACGGGGAACTGGCAGAGGTGGTCGTCGTGGACAAGGACGAGAACTTCCACGAGGACATACCTCAATACGAGATCCTGCTCGGGCGGGACGACGGGTGCTACTCCGTCGATGAGCCGGACTACCAGGTCCGCCACTCGCTGGGCTCAATAGGGGTGGTCTTCGCTTCCGAGAACCTCTCCCAACCGTACCCGTACGGTGTCGAGGGCATCGCACCCCGCGCCGGGGTGGGCTTTGCGTCCTACAAGTGCGGGGTGTGGGGCGACTTCTACGGCTTCGGCGGCCGCGCGGACACCGTCGACCAGGCAGTCTCCACGGCGACGTCGAGGCTCGACCCGGGCGGGATCATCCTCATCGAGCAGCAGGTCTGGGACTGGGACATGTGGTGGCTGCTCTACGACACGAGCTCCCAGGGGGCCGCCAGCCTGGACGACAGCACGTACGACGCGATCAAGACGGCGGTGGCGAACCGGATGGTGGTTGTGGAGGCGGCAGGGAACTACGACTTCGACCTGGACGTCCTGACCAACACAAGCGTCGACCATGACACCGGGAGCCTCATCGTCGGTGCGTACTACCCGGAGACCTACGTGAGGTCGACTTGGCTCCACGGCCAGCGCTCAAACTATGGCCGGCGCGTGAACGTGTACGCGTGGGGGGACGAGGTCTGGTCGCCATACAATGGGGAGCCCGACGCATCTCAGAACTATGGGTGGTTCGCCGGCACCTCGTCGGCCAGCTCGATCGTGGCGGGAGCTGCGGCGCTGCTGCAGAGCGTCTACAAGACCCACTACAACCCGACCATGCCCCTGGACTCAGCGTCGCTCAGGGACATCCTGTCGACCACCGCGATTCCCGTGGAGGAGGCCTACTACCCGGGTGGCGCCATCGACCTCCGCCCGGCCATCGACGGCCTCGATACGATCGTGTGGGACTTCAATGAGGTGGTGCGCCTGATCAGCGACCATACCCTCGACGACGTGCTTTACTACTCGCGCCCGCCCTACAAGCGGGCCCTGAGTTGGTCGTGGTGCCGGAGGAATCCCGCCTTGTGCCCAGGCTTGACTGACGATCTGGCATCCCCGGTTTCCGGAGGAGGCCGGGCCGTGAACCTGCCCGGCCCACCCGCGTACGCCGCCTACGTGCCCGGGTTCGCCCCGGCCGGGACCGTGGGCAACCTCGAGTTCCCGGGCGATCTCACCGTCGAGGCTGTCCTGTGGCAGACGCAGAAACCTACGCAGAATGACGCCATCATCGTGGGCCAGACAAGCGGGGCCTTCCGCGTCGGCCTGGCAGCCGGGACGGGCGAACTCTTCTACGACTACTTCGCCGGCGACATCGTGGAGCAGCAGCCTGCCTCGCTCTGTCGGGTCAACTCCGGATTCGTTCTGCCGGAGGGGTTCATTGCCGTGGTGCACGACACGGGCACCAATCAGGTGAAATTCTACAGCGAGAAGCTGGGCTCCCTCCTGTGGACCTCGAAGCTGGCGTGCGGGGTGAGGGCGGCGTCCGCGGACGATCTGGTGGTGGGTGCCGGGATTGATGCGACGCTGGATCACCTTCTGCTTCGCTCGCGCGTGAGCAACCTCAGCCAGGTCATGTATGATCAGAAGAACTGGGCGAATACGCCGTAGGTGGGTCGCACTGGCGCTAGCCGCCACCGGCGCCGCGGGCTGCATCGGGTGCTGTGGCTCCTCGTCTCCGGTCGCTCGCCCATGTATCTCAGTCTATGTGGGGGACGCCTACACCCGTGGGTCTGTCCCGGGCTTCGCCCTCGACGCCTCATGCGACGACCGGCATCCCCCCATCGAGATTGGCGGCTCGGCTAGCTATGCCGCGGTCTGGGACGTGGGCGGGATGTGCAAGGTGACGGTGTCTGCCCCCGGCTACGAGGCGCAGACCCGGACTGCCCACTGCCCGAACAAGGACTACTGCGGTGCCCCCGAGCCGGTCGTCCTGCACTTCGACCTGGTGCCGATCCCCGGGTATGTTCCCGACGCCGGCGGCCCGGAGGCAGCGGCCGATGGTCCTGCCGACGGAGGACCGGACGATGCATGACTCGAGCCGCCGGTCGACGCGGGTGGCCCCGAGACTGCCTTGGTCGACCCCCCCCCTCGCGGGCGTGTCCCCGGCGGGCCGCGGACGGGCGCGGCGATGGCGTGATGGCGCCGCCCGCGGTCACGCGCGCCCGTCGCAAGCGAGGTGGACCGTGACTGCAGGAGCTTGCCGTTTGATACTCGCCGCCACCGCGCTCGCGGGATGGGCCTGCTCGGGGCGCACGCCGGTCCAAGGCGATGGCGGGCCCGACGCCCCGGCGGCAGACGCCGCCGCCGACATGGCGCTGGCCGACGGCGGCCTGGACGATGCGACGCCGACCGACGGCCCTCCTCCCGATGGGATCTTGTGGTGCCGGTCCTGGGTCGCGTTCGATTGCCCCCTGCCGCAGGATTGCGACACGCGCTCCTGCAGCCCGGGCGCCATGGGCCAGTGCGTCCTCCACGTGGTGACGTGCCCGGACACCGTCGAGCCGGTGTGCGGCTGCAACGGCACGACCTACGCGAACAACTGCTTCCGCCTTCACGACCGGATGGCGCTCAAGCAGGCGGGCGCATGTGACTCACTGCCCGGTGACGGTGGGACGTGCCTCGACTGGGATCTCGAGCCCAACGATGCGCCGGCCACCGCGACACCTCTGGACGCCGAGCTGTTCGCCCACCCCGACGGCTTCAGCCTCTACGGTCTCGAAGTCTGCTCGCCGAGCGATCTCGACTACTACTCCTTCGCGTTGACGAGCACGAGGAATGTCTCCTTCTACGTAGGGTTCATCTCGTCACTGGGAGCGGTCAGCTCGGCGATCCTCGACTCCGCGCTCACCGAGGTCGCCCTGGGCGGCCCGGGCGTCAGCCAGCTCGAGGCGCATGCGACGCTCGGGCCGGGGATCTGCTACCTGCGGGTCGGCGCCGGGCCCGGCGGCACGACCAACAGCTACGATTTCCAGCTCGTCCTGCAGTAGTGGCGGCCACGAGCTGACCCGCTCCCGCCCCGAGCGGCCCGCCCTCACCAGTCTACCGGGGCGGCGTCCCGCCTGCGGCGCGGGCCGGCGCCACGCCGGAGCTGGCCTCAGGGCTCTCCGCGGCCATGGGCGACTGCAGGCCTGTGCCACAACGGGGCTCTTGGTGCTCGCGCGGAGCGACTTGACAGCGACCACCGTTCAGTTACCCTTCGGCCCAATTCCGGGCACCAACGCGAAAGGGGGTACCACGTGACCATTCCCGTCACCCGTCACGACTTCGTCCTCATCGGCCAGCTCTACGCCAGCGAGGACATCGTCAAGGAGGCGGATCGCCTCCTGCCGCTCGCCACCGAGGACATCCAGACGCTGGCGAAGCGCGGCTACACGATGACCGAGCTGGAGGCACTGCGGGGGTACCGCGACCGGCTCAGCGCCGAGAGCGCCGACCGGCGCGAGCAGCGCGGCGCCAAGAAGGCCGCCCGCGCCCGCGAGGGGGTGGCGGTCCGCGACGGCAAGCGCGTCCTGCGCAGCGGCGTGGTTCTGGCCGTGGCCGCGATCGCACGGCGCCCGGTCCCGTCCGGCGAGAGCGAGGAGACCACGCGCGAGATCGTTGCCGGCCTCATGCTCCAGGTCGACGCACTGACCGGCCGCATCGGCACCGACTCGGCCAAGCTCCGCACGCGCCTCGGGACCCTCAAGAACATCCTTGCGCTGCCCGAGCTTCAGCCCTCGGCTCCCGAGGCGGGCGGGCGCACCGAGTTCCTGGCCAAGGTGGACGATGCGCTGAAGAAGCTTCCGGGCCTCGCCGAGTCCAAGAAGGCGCACCAGGAGGAGGCCAAGGCGCGGACCGAGGATCTCGACGAGATCGACGGCCGGGCCTATTTCAACATGAAGCTGCTGTGCCAGGTGGGCCGCGCCTACTTCAACGAGCACGGCGACCCGGGTCGCGCGGGCGGCTACCAGCTCAATGCCCTGCATGTGGCCACGGCCAAGAGGACGCCCCCGCCCGCGTAGCGCACGACATACGCGCAACCCCCACCCTCTACCGACGGTCCAGTTGCAAGCGCACGTAAGCACGTCCCGGGAACACCGGACGACGAAGGTCCAAGTGCGGACGACGAAGGTCCAAGTGCGGACGACGAAGGTCCAAGTGCGGACGACGAAGGTCCAAGTGCGGACCGCGAAGGTCCGGGTGGCGACGGGGGGTGTTCGACCCAGCGTTGCGATGCTGCGAGTCGTGACCGGGCAGGTTCCACCGCGGATTGCGAGCCTTGAGGCCAGACCGCGACAGCCGAAGTCCGGCGCCCGACGGTTCAACACCGGACCGTGACGGTCCGGCTGAGGCCCGCGCAGCTGCAAGGGCGCTCCGGGGCGCCGCGTCGCGCGCCTGCGCTCGACCTCCGTGCCCGGCATTGACCGCCGGTGCCCCCATGCCGAGACTGCGATTTGTCCGCGCCGGGGCCGGATGCTATCGTGACCCCGCCATGTCGTCGGCGCCGGCCATCCGTCTCGTCGGAGTGGAGAAGTCGTACGACGGCGTGGCCGTGCTGCGCGGCGTGGACCTGGAGATCGAGCCGGGCGCCTTCCTCTCGGTCACCGGGCCCTCCGGGTGCGGCAAGACGACGCTGCTCAACATCGTGGGCGGCCTCGACCGCCGCTTCGGCGGCCGCGTGGAGGTCTGCGGCTGCGACCTCGGCCACGAGAGCGACGCGTCCGTGGCGCACCTGCGCCGTCGGCGCATCGGCTTCGTCTTCCAGGCGTTCCACCTGCTCGACCACCTGACGTGCCGCGAGAACGTGGCGCTCCCCTGGTTCTTCGCCGACGGGGACCTCCACCGCGGCGCGGCGTTGCGCCGCGCCGACGAGGTCCTCGAGCGCGTGGGCATCGGGGCGCGCGCCGGCGACCCGCCCACGCGCCTCTCCGGCGGCCAGAAGCAGCGCGTGGCCATCGCGCGGGCCCTCTTCCATCGACCCGAGGTCATCCTCTCCGACGAGGCCACCGGCAGCCTCGACGCCGCGACCGCGCAACAGATCAACGACGTCTTCGTGAGCCTGAACCGGGACGACGGCATCACGTTCCTCGTCGTCACGCACCGCGAGCGCGCCGCGCGCCAGGCCGGCCGCGTCCTGCGCCTGGAGGAGGGCCGACTGATCGAGGCCGAGAGCCCGGAGGCCCCGCAGTGAGGCTCGGGCGCCTCTCGCGGCTGGTGGGACAGAACGTGGCGCGCGCCCGCGGCAGCTTCATCCTCGGGGCGTTCGGCATCGCCGTGGGCGTGGCCGCGTTCGCGTTCCTGCTCGCGCTCGCGGGCGGGATCTCGCGCGTGCTCCTGGGGCAGGTCTTCCCGGCGGAGCGGCTGGAGGTGGTGCAGCGGAAGACGAGCTTCGCGGCGCTCTCGTTCCTGGGGGGCCCGGCGCGGCTGACCGACGACGTGGTGGCGCGACTGAAGGCCCGCCCCGAGGTGCGCGCCGCCTACCCGCGCACGAAGGTCGCGTTCCCGGCGCGCATCTGGGGCGGCGCCCGCTTCTTCGGCCAGGACCTGCAGACCGAGTTCATCGGTGACGGTGTCGATCCGAGCCTGGTGGGCGGTGCCGTAGGCGCGCCCTTCGAGTTCCGCGACCTGGAGCGGCCGGGCGCGAGCTGCGCCGGGGACGCCGACTGCCCGGCGGGTCAGTACTGCCCCGCCGACCTCCAGACCTGCCAGCGGCCGGTGCCGGTGATCGTGTCGCGCTACCTCCTCGAGATCTACAACGGGCAGATCGCACGGTCGCACAACCTGCCGCAGATCAGCGATTTCCTGGTGAGCCGTCTGCGCGGCTTCACCTTCAACGTCGAGCTGGGACGCTCGATGATCACCAGCGCGCCACGGGGCCGCCCGGTGGTCCGCCGCCTGCAGCTCGTCGGGGTGTCGGAGCACGCCATCCCCATCGGCATCACCGTGCCCATCGACTACGTCAGGCGGTGGAACCGGACCTACGCCGGCGAGCGCGAGGGGAGCGACTACACCAGCATCGTGGTGACGGTCCGTGCCAAGCGTGACCTGACGCCGCTCGCGGCCTTCATCAAGGAGGCGGGCTTCGACCAGGCCGACCGCGACGCGGAGCAGGCCGGGCTCGCCATCACCATCGTCACCGCGCTCTTCGTCCTGCTGGCGACCGTCATCATCTCGGTCGCGGCCATCAACATCGCCCACGCCTTCTTCGCGCAGGTGCTGGAACGGCGGCGCGAGCTGGGGCTGCTGCGCGCCGTGGGCGCCACGCGCGCCGACGTGGCCCTGCTGATCCTGGGCGAGGCTGCCGCCGTGGGCCTCACCGGCGCGGTGGCGGGGCTGCTCCTGGCCCGGGCCTGCGCGGCGCTCGCCGACCTGGCCGCGAGGCGTCTCCTGCCGCCGTTCCCGGTCAAGCCCGAGAGTCTCTTCGCGTTCAGCGGGCCGCT